>JAJXVH010000133.1 GCA_021782205.1 bacterium
CGCGGCGGCGCGGCGTAGCGCGCCAGCGCCCGGCCGCGCGCGGTCGCGCGCCCCTCCGCGTCGATCGCGTCAAGAGAGAGAAGAGCCGTGCGCGCGGACGCCCACGCCGCGGGCGGGGGAGGGGCGGGCCACTCCACCGGCGCGGGCAGACAGGCGCCTTGCAGGAAAAGCGCGCTGAGCTCCAGCCGAGAAATCTCCGGCGCTAGGTTCGCCGCCATGCCCGCCTCGTCGGCCAAGGACCAGAGGCGCACGCAGCGCCCCGGGGCGACGCGTCCCGCGCGGCCCGCGCGCTGAACGGCGTTGGCGCGGCTGATGCGCGCCAGCTCCAGCGTGTTGACGCCGCGCGCCGCGTCGTAACCCGCCACGCGGTGGCGGCCGCCGTCGATGACCGCGGTCACTTGCGGGACGGTGAGTCCCGTCTCCGCGACGTTGGTGGCCACGATGACACGGCGCGCCGAGGAGGGTTCCAGCGCCGACTGCTGTTCTTCCAGGCTCATCGAGCCGTGCAGGCCGCGCAGTTCCAGACCCTGCGCGCGGCAGAACGGTCCCAGCGTTTCAAGGGCGCGACGGATTTCGCGCAGGCCGGGCATGAAGACCAGCACCGAGCCGTCCAGGCCCTCGCGCGCCAGGCTGTCCAGGGCGCGCAGGGCGCCTTGGTCCAGGCCTTCGCGCGGGCCCAGCGGCGCGTGGCGCACGGCGACGGGAAACAGGCGCCCCGGAACGTCCAGGCGCGCCGCGCCGGGCAGGAAGCGCTCCAGCTCTCCGCCGTCGAGCGTGGCCGACATCACCACCAGCTTCAGCTCGGGCCGCCGGCGGCGCAGCGCCTTGAGCCAGGCGAGCGCCAGGTCCGCGTCGAGCGAGCGTTCGTGGAACTCGTCGAACAGAACCGCGTCCACGCCGGGCAGCGAGGGTTCTCGGAGCAGACGTTGAACAAATAGACCGTAGGTCTGAAACAGTATTTTTGTTTTCGGTCCGAAGCGAGCGTCGAAGCGGACCTGATAGCCGACCTCCTCGCCCAGGCTCGTTCCCGTTTCGGACGCCACGCGCGCGGCCAGGCTGCGCGCGGAGAGGCGGCGCGGTTCCAGGACCAGCACGCGCCCGGGCGTGTGCGTTCTTATGAACTGCGGCAGCTGCGTGGATTTCCCGGCACCCGTCGGCGCCGCCAAGATCAGCTCGCCCGCGCGCTCCAGCTCCGCGAGAATCGTCTCGCGGAACGCGGCGATGGGCAGGGGCATGGCGTGTGGCGGCCGCGCGGGCACCGCCTAGACGGTCAGGCGCAGGCCTTCGCGGCCCAGCACGACCTTGAGCGCGTAGCCCTTCTCGGCGACGCGCGCCTCGGCGGCCTTGGCGATCTTGTCGAGCGTCTCGTCGGCGTAGCGGTCGTCGTGGTGGACGAGCACCAGCTGCTTGACGTTGTTGCGGCCGGCGAAGTCCACGGCCGTCAGGAAGCTGGAATGTCCGGCGTTGCGGTTGGCCTTGTAGTCCTCGTCGGTGTAGCGGCCGTCGTGGAACAGGATGTCGGAGTCGCGCACCAGGCCGCCCAGCTTCTCGTCGTAGTCCTGCAGGGCGGTGGCGAACTGTCCGTAGAGCTCGCTGTCGGGCACGTAGGAAATCTTGCGGTCCTCGGCGAGCAAGGAGAAGCCCAACGTGGTGCCGGGATGGTTGGCGTAGAACGCGACCAGGCGCACGCCGGGCAGGATCTCATAGGTCTGCTCGATCAATTCGTAAAGCTCGATTTTGCAGGGCGGCGCGTCGTTGCCGAAGCCGGGTTCCAGCGCCGCGGCCAGCAGTTGCTCCATTGGCTTGTCGGGCTCGCGCGCGCCGCCGATGTTGAGCGTGTACGACGCGTCGCGCGCGCAGGGAAATCCGGCCAGCCCTTCGACATGGTCGGCATGGAAATGCGTCAGAAAAATCCAGAGATCCTTGCGCTTGCCGGATTTCATCAGCTCATTGCCCAGCAGGCTGATGCCGGAGCCGGCGTCGAAGACGATCAGGCTGTTCGACAGCTCCACTGAGACGCAGGAGGTGTGCTTGCCGTAGCGCGTGACCATGGGCGACATCGCCGAGGAGGTGGAGCGACAGCCCCAGACCGTGAGCTTGACGTCGGCGCGCACCACCGGCGGCGGGGCGGAAGGCGGGCGCGCGATCTTCACCGGCTCGTGGCCCTCGGTCTTCAGGATGGCGGCGACCTTCTGCGGGAACGCGTCGATGTCGTAGGGCTTCTCGATGAACTCTTCGGCGCCGAACTGGCGCGCGCGGACCTTCTCGGCCTCGAAGGATTTTCCGGAGACGACGATCGCGTGGATCTTCTCGGTCTCCGGGTCGCTCTTGAGCTTGTGCAGGAGGGTCAGGCCGTCGATGCCGGGCATCAGGATGTCGAGCACGACCAGCGAGGGCTTCTCCTTCTTGATCGCGTCGATGGCCTTGAGGCTGTCGGAGATGAGCAGGACGGTGAAGCCCGCGTCCTTGAGCAGTTCCAGGGACAGGGCTCCGACTATGGGGTCGTCGTCAACGATGATGACCTGGGTCGCCATGAGGCGCGTATTCTATATAATATCAATCATGCGCATACTCGCCGGCGACAGCCGCGGCCGCCCCTTCAAGAGCGTTCCCAAATCCCTGCCGGTCAAGCCCATCTCCTCGCGTATCAAGAAATCCGTGTTCGACATCCTGCGTCCTTGGCTGGGCGAGGCGCGCTTCTTGGACCTGTATGCGGGCACGGGCGCGGTGGGTTTGGAAGCGCTTTCGCGGGGCGCGGCGTCCTGCTTTTTCGTGGACCGCGACAAGCGCTGCCTGGCCGTCATCGACCAGAACCTGGCCGCGCTGGGCTTGGCGTCCAAGGGGCGCACGGCGTATGGAGACGCGCTCCAGGATTTGTCGTGGATTCCGTTCCGCGCGGGGGCTGCGACCTTCGACCTGATCTACCTGGGCCCGCCGTACCGCGACGAGGAGAACCGGCCGCTGGCGTTCTCCACGCCGACTCTGGCGCGCGTGGCGGAAGCCGGGCTGGCCGCCGCGGGCGCGCTGATTCTGGTCCAGCACCACGTGAAGGAAGACGTCGCCGCTCCGGCGGGCTGGGAGAACTTCCGCCGCGAGAAGTACGGCGACACCTACGTGGACTTCCTGCGCCGCGCGGCCGCTGCGGCCTGATGGAGCTTTCGTACACGCGCTACCGGATTTACCGGGAGTGCCCGTGGAAGTATAAGCTGATCTTCCAGGACGGCCGCCGCATCCCGCCCACGGCGAAGTCCTCTTTCGGTCTTTCTCTTCATCGCGCGCTGGAGGCTTGGCTGTCCGGCGGCGACGACTCCGAGGACGCCCTGTCCCGCGCCCTGCGCGCGGCGTGGCGCGGCGACGGTTATTCCGACGAGGACGCGGAGTCCCGCTGGTATGCCAAGGCCGAGCGCGCGCTTCTGCGCTTCCGGGATGAAGAGCTCTCCCGCCGCTCCCGCGTCATCGCTTTGGAAAAAGAGTTCATCTGGGAGTTGGGTCCGCACACCGTGCGCGGCATGATCGACCGCATCGACCAAGGCCCCGACGGCGCCTATGAACTGATCGACTACAAGACCGGCCCGTCCGCCCCCACGCCCGCCCAAGTGGCGGCCGACGCGCAGTTGCGCTTCTACGCTCTGGGCGCGCGCCGCGCGCTGGGCCTTTCGCCGGCGACTTTGACCGTCGACTGCGTGGTCGCCGGCGCGCGCGTCAGCGCGGCCTACGACGCGTCGGGCGAGGCCGCGCTGGCCGCCGACGCGTCCGCCGCGGCCGACGCCATCGAACGCGGCGCGTTTTCTCCGGACACGGCTTATTGTCCGCGCTGCGATTTCCGCCGCGACTGCGCGTATTCGGCGGCCGTCGGCGGCTGACGTTCTTGGACGCGCGCCGCGAGCCGTGCTATGATTCGGAAGCCGCTTGAGACTGGAGGTCGTGACCCGATGAAGCTTTCCGCGCGCAGTGGGCTTGTCGCCGCGTCGTTTGCGCTCAGCATCGCCGTGGGCGTGGCGCTATCGCGCGGGGCGAAGACCGGCGCGGCGACCGCGTCCGCCTCGGCGCGGCCGCTGATCGGATTGTCGCTCGACACGCTCAAGGAGGAGCGCTGGCAGCGCGATCGCGACGCGTTCCAGAAAAAAGCCGACGAGCTGGGCGTGGACCTGCTGATCCAGGCCGCCAACAGCGACGACACGCGCCAGATGCAGGACGTGCAGGCCTTGATCAGCCGCCGCGTGGGCGCGCTGATCGTGGCCCCCCATAACGGGGCCGCGATGGCCAAGGCGGTCTCCCTGGCGCACGAGGCGGGCATCCCGGTGATTTCGTATGACCGGCTGATCACGGGGGCCGACGAAGACCTCTATGTCTCGTTTGACACGGTGCGCATCGGCCAGATGCAGGCGCAGGCGCTGCTGGCCGCGGTCAAGGGCCGCCGCCCCATCCGCCTGGTGCGCATCCAAGGCGCCAAGACGGACAACAACTCCTTCCTGCTCAAGCAGGGCCAGGACCAGGTGCTCGCACCCTTGATCGCCAAGGGCGAGGTGAAGGTGGTGCACGAGGACTGGGCCGAGGACTGGCGGCCGGAGAACGCCAAGAAGATCATGAACGCCGCGCTGACTTCGCACGGCCACGCCATCGACGCGGTGCTGTGCGCCAACGACGGCACCGCCGGCGGCGCCATCCAGGCGCTGTCCGAGGAAGGCCTGGCCGGCAAGGTTGCGGTGGTCGGCCAGGACGCGGAGTTGGTGGCCTGCCAGCGCATCGCGGCCGGAACGCAGTCCGCGACGATCTACAAGCCCACGCGCCTGGAGGTCGGCGCGGCCCTGGACGCGGCGATCCGCTTCATCAAGGGACGCCCCGTCGTGGCGCGCGACGAACTGGACAACGGCTTTGGGAAAATCCCCACGGTCCTGCGCGACACGGTCGTGGTCACACGCGCCAACCTATTGGACACGGTGGTCAAGGACGGCTACCACTCTTACGACGAAGTCTACGACGGCGTCCCCGCGGACGCCCGCCCGAAGCGGCCATGAGCGCTCCCCTCCTGGAAGCGCGCGGAGTCACCAAGACCTTCCCCGGGGTCGTCGCGCTCAAGGACGTCAGCTTCGACGTGCGCGCCGGGGAGATCCACGCGTTGTGCGGCGAAAACGGCGCGGGCAAGTCCACCTTGATCAAGCTGCTGTCCGGCGTGCATCCGTTCGGAAGCTACGACGGCGAGCTCCTGGTGGACGGCGCGCCCGCGCGCTTTCTCTCGGTCGCCGACGCGCAGAAGGCGGGCATTGCGGCGATCGCGCAGGAATTGGCTCTGATCCCGGCGCTCAGCGTCGCGGAAAACGTGCGCCTGGGCGACTGGCCCACGAAGTCCGGCCTGGTGGATTGGGCGGAGACGCGACGCGACGCGCGCGAGTGGCTGACGCGGCTGGGCCTGGAC
>JAJXVH010000134.1 GCA_021782205.1 bacterium
CCGGTGCGGGCTTGGCCGCGGGCGCGGCGGGTTTGGCGGCGGCCGCGGGGGCCTCGCCGGGCGCGGGTTCGTCGATGATCTCTCCGGGACCGTTCGGGAGAACCGCGCCCCCGCGCTCGGCGCCGCGCAGCTGCGCGTCGTCGAGGATCAAATAGGGGCGTCCTTCCTCCACGCCGGACGTCAGCTCCGTCACGCCGTCGGCGGTCAAGCCGGTCTGCACGCGCACCGGCAGGTAGTAGAACGGACCGTTCTTGATCAGGGCCGCGCTGGGCACGGCCAGCACGTCGCGGTCGACGCGCGCGATGATCTCTCCGGACCAGGCGGTGCCCGGAGGGAAGTAGCGCTGAGGCGAGAGAGCGATTTCGAAATGGGCCCCGGACTTCGCTTCGCCGGGCGAGTCGGGAATCAAGGTCGTCACCTGCACGCGCCGGCGGTTCTCGGGGTCGGCGTCGGCCCAGTACGTCAGGACCAGCCCGGGGGCGTGGAGCTTCGCGACGTCCTCGGCGCGCACGCGCGCGACCAAAGTCAGCCCGCGCGCCGCCTCGAACATCACCGCCTGCGGCCGCACCCAGGATTTCGGCCGCAGGTAGCTGCGCAGGACGTAGCACTCGTCAGGACAGCGGATGGGCGTGGGCCGGTAGACCTTGCCCCAGCGGTCCAGCAGCACGGACTTGTCCTGGGAGCCGCGCGCGTCCAGCATGGCCGCCAGCTCCGTGCTGGACAAGGTCGCCAGCGCCTCGGCGGGTCCGTGCCAGGCGCCGGTGGACGTGAGGACCTCCTCGATGCGCCCGTCGATGGTCGACTTGAGGCGGAAGATGCCGCGCGTCTCCACCGTGCCGGTGATTTTCACGCGTAGCAGGACGTCGCGGCGGCGTACCACGTCGAGCGTCGCGCCGCGCGCGCTCGGCGCGAGAGCGGAGGCGAGCGACAGCGCGGCCAGGAGCGCGCGCATCACCGCGCGGCGGCCTCGGGCGCCAAGGCGGCGCGCTCGGCGGCGATGGTGGCGTTCTCTCCGCGCCAGCCGTGGCGCAGAAAGGCGGCGTAGGTCCAGGGCATGGTCTCCTTGAAGGCGCGCGCCATCGCCTCGCCGTATTGCTGGATCTCCCACTGCGCGTGGCCGTCGGCGCGCAGGGCCACGAAGTTCATCAGGCTGCGCGCGTTGACCGTCCAGTAGAACTCGGTGTAGAGGTTCACGGGCAGGATCATGCGCGCCATCTCGCGCGCCACGCCCTGCTCGATCATTTTCTTGTAAGTCGCCAGGCAGGCCTCGACCTGCTTGGCGAACATGTCGTGCAGGGGCTTTTGGTCCAGGGACGCGGCGTCCGTGGAGCCCTGCTTGTTCTTCTTGTCCTGGCCGCGCCAGAGCTCCGGCATGTAGAAGTAGTCCTTGACCTCGGTGTAGCGAAAGGAGATCTCGTTGTAGGCCGCGAAGCGGTGGCGAAACCACTGCCGCGCCACGAAGATGGGGGCGGCGACGTGGAACTTGAAGACCGCGTGCTCGAACGGCGTCAGGTGCGAGTGCTTGAGCAGGTAGTCGATGAGCTTCTTGTCCGCCTCGGCGCCCTTGGACACGCCGCCGTAGGACACGCGCGCGGCGTCGACGACGCCCTGGTCGCCGCCCATGAAATCGACCAGCCGCACGAATCCCTTGTCCAGCACCTTGACCGGCTTGCGTTCCTCGTTCATGGCAGATCCCCCAGAGTGTTCGTCGTCGCGTCCTTGTATTTGCGTCCGTCCGGCAGTTTCGCGGCCTCGGCGGCCGTCTCCTGGATCCACCGCAGAAGCCGCGCGTCGCCGAGGATGCCCTTGCCGTTCCAGCGGTAGAACGGCCCGGGCGGATTCTTGTCGAGGAGCTGCTTGACGCGCGCGGCCGACGGCGACAGCGGCACCACGGTGATCGCGCCGGCGCGCGCCAGGCCGCGGAACGTCTCGCGCAGTTCGCGGCGGTCGGAGTCCTGCTGGGCGCTGCTCACGCCGTCGCGCAGGGCCGCGACCGCGGCTTCCCGGAAACCGCCTTTCGCGCGCACCGCCTCGGCGATCGCGCGCGCCTGCTCGATCCAGGCCTTGCGTTCCTCATCGGAGCGCGGCGCGATGCCGGCCAGCACCACGGCCTCGCGCTTGGGCGTCAGCGCCAGCGCCTTGGCACGGTCGGCCAGGATGTCGACGAGCACGGGCGAGGAGGCCAGCGTGGGTGCTAGCACCAGCGGCACGCGGCTCGCCAGCCGGCGCGGGCCGGGTACGTCGGGTTCCAGCACCAGGGAGGACCGCGTCTTCGGGCGGATGGGGCGCAGCGACGACTTCTCAGGGTCCGGGCTCTCGGTGACGGGGTCGCGGCGCGCGCCGAAAAGATAGCGCGTCTGCTCGATGCGCGGCGAATCGTCGATGGTCTCCAGCGGAACGCCGACGATCTTGGCCACGCGCTGGCCGCGGAAGCGGTCCAGCGCCGACTGGATGGCGAGGGTATCGACGGCCTCGTCGATGTTCAGGCACTGCGCGCTCTCCACGGCGTGGCCCTTGATGCCCATGCGCAGGGACCCCAACTCGCGTTCCCATTCGGCGTCCACGTCGTAGGCCAGGAGAAGGACGCCGTAGCCGGTCTTCGGGCCGAAGCCCAGAACGGGACCGAAGCCGGAGCCGTTCTGCGCGGCGGCCGGAGCCAGGGCCAGCGCCAGCAGAAGCGCTCCCGCGCTCACCGCGGCCTCCGCTTCAGCGCCGCCTCGACGCGGTCGCGCAGGTCCTCAAGGCTGACGGGCTTGGCGACGAACTCGTCGCCGCCCGACAGCGCGGCGCTGGTCTTGTCGTGCGTCGAGTCGCGCGCGGTCAGGAAGAGGATCGGCACGCGCCGCTTGGTTTTTTCCTCCAGCGCCCGGATGCGCCGGCACGCGCCCAGGCCGTCGAGCCGCGGCATCATCACGTCGAGCAGGACCAGGTCGGGTTTTTCCGCCTCGTAGACCGACACCGCCTCCACGCCGTCGGCGGCGCAGACCACCTCGTAGCCCAGGCGCACGAGCTGGACGGACAGTATCTCGCGAATCGAGACGTCGTCGTCGGCGACCAGGATGCGGCGGCGCGGAGTCATCGTCGCTTTCCTCAGGGGTCGTACACCCAGACCGACGAGCGGCCGGCCGCGCCCCGCACCGCGACCAGCAGTTCGCGGCGTCCCGGCGCGGGTTCGGCCAGCGTCAGGCCCTGCGCGCAGCCGGTGATCGGGGCGCGCCAGACGTTCTCAAGGCCCAGGCCGTCCCAACGCTTGCTCGTCACCTCGCCGCGGTTGAACAGACCGAACGGACCGCCCAGGCCTCCGAGCGCGGCCAGGTTGCGCACCGCGTAGACCGTGGCGGCACCGTCGGCGCCGTAGGCGACGGCCAGCGGAGGCTGGAACTCCAGGAGGCGCCCGCCCCAGCGCACGCGCACCGGAGTCTGGCCGTAGCCGTCATCGGGCGTGCGCCATTGGCTCTTGTCGAACTGCACGCGCAGCGCGTGCGACGGCGTGGTCAGCACGGTGGCGTCCTGGCCGCCCAGCGTGGCGTCGGTGAAGCCGAACAACCAATCGGCGCGGCGCGATTTGAGCGGCACCGGACCCTGAGCGTAGCGGCCGTCCGCGTAAGCCAGCGGATAGACGCGCCCGAACGGGAAGCTGGAGTCGTCGAAGACTTGCTGGGTCGCCAGAGTTCGCGCGCCGGAAACGTCCTGGTCGCCGCGGGTCAGGAAGGCAAGCGCTGCGGTCTTCAGCCACTTTCCGGATTCGAGCTTGTAGACGCGGGTCTCGAAGCGCTGGAACGCGGAGTCGTAGACCGAGACGAATAAGGAGTCGCGTGCGTCGCCGTCGAGCTTTCCCGCCTCCAGTCCCAGCACGCGCGTTCCCGTGCCCGGGACATCGGCTTCGGCCAGGCTTTTGGCGTCCGCGGCGGGATAGGCGTATAAATAGATGCGGTTTTCCGACGCCAGCGCGACCTCGGGGCGGCCGATGCCGTCGAAGTCGCCGACGGCCATGCCGACGGCCGCGAAGTCGAGCGCCGCGCCGCGCGATTTGGGCTTGCGCCGCGGCGCGTCTCCGGGCTGATCGTCGTCCGGAGAGGCGGCGGCGGGAGCGGCGTCCGCGACGGAAGAGGTCAGCTTCACGCGCTGGCCCGCGCGGGCCGCGCCGTCGTCCAGGCGGCCGGTCGAATAGCGCGCGGACACGTCGACGATGCGCCCGCCGGCGACGCGCGTCTCCACGCGGCCGAGGCTGGCGCCGGTGACGGGGTGGCGCAGTTCGGGGCCCTCGACGTAGATCTCGAAAATACGTCCCGCCGCCGCGCCGTCGGCCGCGGTCAGGTCCAGCCACACCGTCGCGGAGTCCGCGCGCACCACGTAGCCTTTGGCCGGGGCCTGGGCCGCGGCGACGGACGCGGCGAGGGCGAGCAGGGCCGGAAGCATGGGCCAAGGCTACCAAATTTTTTTATGTAGAATCGCCGCGTGGAAAGGCACGGCGCGAGGTGAGTTTCGAATATCCGTCGCACCGTACCGGCACGGCCCAGGACCTGATGCGGGTGGTCACGCTGTCGGCCGAGAAGGAATTGGCGCGCACCGGTCGGCGCATGCCAGTCAAGGGCGCGGCCGCGCGCCTGCTGCTGGAGCCGGCCGCGCGCCTGGCGGGCATGGCGGCCGCGGCGATCATGGAAGTTCTTCCGGCGGACTGGGGCGTGGCGTTCCACGACCGGCTATTCTCGGGACTGTCCGCGCCGCACCAGTATCCGTTCGATCCGAATGCGCCGGAGATACGGGCCGCGCGGGAACTGGCGGCCGCGGCGCAGCGCCGCGCAGGCCGGACCCCGGCCCTGCTCGCGTTGATCTCTCATCCGCCGGTGGACGGGGAGCTGGCTCACCTGAACTTCGCGCTGGTGGGCCGGGCGACCGTTGCCCTGCGCGCCGTGCGCGGGCGCCCGTGCCGGCCGCGGCTGGTGACGGCCACGGATCCGTTCGCGCTCGACGCGATCTCCATTCTTTCGGAAGGGCTGTACGCGGGCTTCATGGGCACGTTCCACGTGGGCATCGACCGGCTGTCGCTGGGCACGGGCTACCCCGGCCCGGCGCTGACGCCGTGGTCGTCCTGGACGGAGATGCCGCGGCGCCTGTTCCGGCTTCTGCGCCGGGGCGGCGAGGCGGGGCTGGTGCTCTCGGGCGGCGTGCCGCAGACGGGGCGCGTGCTCTACGGCGCGCGCGAGTGGGCGGCCGGGATCTGGGCGCGCAGCCCCCTGCGCGGTCGGCCCGCCGAGGCCGCGCGCGCCTTGCGCGCCGCGCCGGAGTTCTCGCGCTTCGAGTCCGCGGCGGGCCTGCCGCGCCCGC
>JAJXVH010000135.1 GCA_021782205.1 bacterium
GTAGCAGGCGCGGCCGACAGCGGCGCCGCGAGCGTCGCGGCGGGAGCGGCGAACGCCGGGGCCGCCGAAAGCGCGGGTGCGGGCGACAGCGTCGCGGCCGAGAGCGCGCCGCCGAGGGGGGCTACACCGAGCGCGGGCGCGGCAAGGCTCGGAACGGAGATCGCGAGTTCGGGGACAGGCGCGTCCACGACGGCGGCGCAAAGAGAGGCCGGTGCGCCGGTGAGCGCGAGCGCGATCAGGTATCTCATGACGGGATTGTAAGTTAGACGCTCGCGTGACGATTAGGTCTCCCGGCCCTGCGCGCGCTCGGCAAAGGGGCATGCGGCGTCTGGGTCTTTCGCGCACGGTCTGCGGCGGGTCTTTGTAGAATGAGAAGGATGGCGGAAATCGAGGCGCGGTGGGCGGCGTCGGTGGCACGCGAAGGTTTCGCGTTCGCGCGCGCCGAGTACGTCCGCTCCCGGCTGTCCGGCGCGCTGGGGGACTGGGAGCGCTTCGCGGCCGGCTGGGACGGCATGCCGCGAGACGCCTACATGGCCGACGGCGGGCGCGACCGGCGCCGACGCCATGCGGTGCTGAGCGTCGCGGCCGACGGTTCCGCCGCGCTTGAGCCGCGCCAGCCGCACTACCAGAGCCGGGAATACAACGCGCTCAACGGAGGCGTGGAGCGCTGGTATGAGCCGATGGCGCCGGAGATGGCGGCGGGCGCGCCGCTGGCCGCCATCGTGGCGCTGGGCGCAGGCCTGTTCGGACGCTTGCGCGCGGTCGCGTGCTGGCGCGTGGAACTGCATCAGTTCCGCATTGAGGCGAGCGCCGGCTCTCCCGGCCGCCCCACGCCGGAAGGCGTGCACCGCGACGGCGTGGACTACGTGCTGGTCCTGCTGGTGCGTCGGGAAAATGTGGCGCAGGGCACTACGATGGTGCACGACCCGTCCGGCCGCGCGCTGGGCGCCTTCACTCTCGCAGCACCGCTGGACGCGGCCTTCGTCGACGACGCGCGCGTCCTGCACGGCGTCACGCCCGTGACCGCGCTGGACCCCGCGCGGCCCGCGTTTCGCGACGTGCTGGTGGCGACCTACCGCGCCCTCGCGCCGGAGGCGAAATCTTGAGGATCGTCCTCGCGGCGCTGGCTCTGCTGGCGGCGGCCTGCGCGGCGCGCGCTGCCGACGACTGCACGCCGCCGACTTTCTACACGTCTCTGCCGCGCGACCAGGACTACTACTACGGCGTGGCGCGCGATCCGGACACGGAACTCGCCCGCGAGGCGGCGATCCGCAACCTGGGCCGGCAGGCGGGCGCGGAGGTGGAAGGCTGGAGCGCGGAGCGCGTCGCCGCGCTGGCCGGGCCGTGCCGCGATAAGTTCCAGGTCGCGGCCGGCGTGGGCCGGCTCCTGCCCAAAAGCGATTTACTTTCGGGGTGGGAGCAGGACGATTTCGCGCGCTGCGGCGGGTTCAGCTACGTGCTGGTGCGCATCGAAAAAGAGCGCGTGGCGCGATTCCTCAAGGAGAGCGCGCGCTTCCATCGGGAGCTGGCGGACAGCCTGGGCGTGCGCGTGCAGAAAGTGGAGGGCCGCGTCGACGCGCTGACCGCGCGCCTGGACCGCCTGGAAGCATCCTTGGGCCGCCTGCCGCGCGGCGCGTCCACGAACGTGGACGCCGACAAGCTGGGCGCGGACGTGGCGGAGATGCGCGCGAACTTGAAGGCGGGAAAACCGCGCGCCGACGTGGAGCGCCGTCTGGCCGCGGTGGAGGATTCCTACGCGCGCCTGGAGGCGCGCATGCGCGGCTACCAAAGCGCCCGCGACGCGGCCGAAGCCGCGCGTCTCAGCGCCCAGCGCGCCGCGAAAGCGCCCGAACTGAAGTCCTTGCTCTCCAAGCTGGATGCCGGCACCTGGGCCTATCCCGACGCCGCCCGCGTGGCCGGCATCGACAGCGGCCTGAAGGATTACGATTCCCTGCGCACCTTCTGCCGCGGACTCCTGTCCCGTCCCGACCGCGCGAAACTGTCCGGCCACGAGGATTTTTTCGCCTACATGATCATGGTCGGCGACCTGTCGCTCAAGGACGACGCCGCGACGCTGCGCGACGGCGAGGCGTTTCTGAAGAATTATCCCGGCAGCGACATGTATGAGGCCGTGAAGGCGGAGATGAATGGGGTCATCGCCTCGGCGCGCGGCGCCGCCGGACCCGCGCCAGCGTCGGCCGTGGACGCGCCGGACCCTTGCCCCAACCGCTGATCGCTGGGCTTAACGATGAGGACAGCCCGGCCAGCAGCAGGGACGGCTCAGGCCCTTGCGCCTCTTGTCGACCGCCGTCATGGGCAGCGCGTGCGCGGGGCCCGCGCCCGCGCGCTCGGTGAGGATGTAGCCGCCCAGCACGAACAGGTAGGTGAGCGGATAGGCGACGGCGCTTTCCGCCGACGCAAGCACGCGGTGCGCTACGCTATGACGAGGCGCTGAGGCCGCGGGCGGCGGCCGCGAAAGCGTCGACGTCGCGGGGACGGGTGTCCCACGCGCACATCAGCCGCACTTCGGACGTGTCCTCGTCCCAGACGTAAAAGGGCGCGGTCCTTTTCAGCGGCTCGATCCAGCTTCGCGGCAGGCGCGCGAACACGGCGTTGGTGCGCACCGGGCGCGCGATCGCGATTCCGGGGACGCCGCGCAGGGACTTCTCCAGGCGCGCGGCCATGGCGTTCGCGTGCAGAGCCAGTTCGCGCCACAGGCCGCCGCCCAGCCACGCCTCGAACTGCGCGGCGATGAAGCGCGTCTTCGACGCGAGCTGCAGGTTCTGCTTGCGCAGCCAAGGAAACGCGCCCGCCAAGCCCGGGCGCAGGAACACCACGGCCTCGCCGAACATCAGCCCGTTCTTCGTGCCGCCCAGGGAGACCACGTCCACGCCCAGCTCCGTGGTCAGCGCGGACAGGCCGGTCTTCAGCGCCGCGGCGGCGTTGACCAGACGCGTGCCGTCGACGTGGACTACCATGCCGCGCGCGTGCGCCCATCGGCAGATCGCGCGGACGTCCTCCAGTTCGTAAAGCGTGCCGAACTCCGTGGGCTGGGTCAGGGAGACCAGCCGAGGCTGGGAGGCCTGCACGTCGCCGCGACGCCCCGCGCGCGCCTTCAGATGGTCCAGGCTCATGACGCCGTCGCGGCTGTCCACTAATAGAAGCTTGCAGCGCGCCAGCGCCTCCGGCGCGCCGGCCTCATCGTTGGCCAAGTGCGAAACCTCGGAGCAGAGGGTCGCCTGCCAGCTGTCGCAGAGCGCGCGGATGGCCAGCACGTTGGCCGCCGTCCCGTTGAAGACGAAGAACGGCTCCGCCTTGGCGCCGAAATGCCGCCGCAGGATTTTCTTGGCGCGCGCGCTGCCGTCGTCGTTCTCGTAGCTGGGCGCGTGGCCGGCGTTGGCTTTGGCCAGCGCCGCCATGATCCGGGGATGGACCGCCGCCCGGTTGTCGCTGGCGAAGCCGTGGATCGTCATCGCGTCAACGCGGCGGCGAAAAGAAGCGGTCGTGCAGGGCCTGGACCGCTCGCGGCCTCTGCGTCGGCGACGCTGGAGCCGCCGAACTTCATGACGATCACGGCGTCAGGCGGCGGGCGTCTTCTGCGACGGCACGGCCCGCCAGGCCTTCTGCGCCGCGGGCGGCAGCTCGTTCATGTGCTTGAGGAAGAGCGCGAGTTGCCAGATCTGGGTTTCGCTCAAAGTCTTCGCGTAGGACGGCATGCCGGTCATGCGGATGCCGTGATACACCTTCCAGTACGTCACGCCCTCCGGGTCGTCGGTCACGTCGTCCTTGGCCAGCTGCGGCGGCTTTTGATAGAGGCCCAAGGCGACGTTCGACGCCTCGTGGTCGGCCGCGCCGTGGCAGACCGCGCAGTTGGCGGCGTAGAGCTTGACGCCGGCGGCCAGGTTCTCGTCGTTGAGCGCGACGGGGTTGGGTCCCTTCGGCGCCTGGCGCGCGATCGTCGCGTGCAGGGACTTGTGCGCGGCCCAGCGTTCCAGCGCGGGGGGATTGGCGTCCGCGTTGGCGGGCATCAGCCCGAAGATCACGAAGAAGTACGCCCCGACTAAAGCGGCGACGCCGGCGGCGGCCAGGCCAAGGACGAAGTTTTTCATGGGTTCTCCCGAGTGCGTCAGTCTATAATTTAGCGCGGGACTTGCGCGAGCGCGCCGGCGTCGGGGACTTCGCGCCGGAGGCGCTCATCGACTTCAGCTCGAAGAGCTGGTCGCGCAGGAGCGCCGCGGCCTCGAAGTCGAGGGCGTCGGCCGCGGCCTTCATGCGCCCCTCCACCTCCGAGACGATCGCCGGCAGGTCCTTGGCGTTGAGCGGACGCTCGGCATCGCGCAGGAGCATCAGCCCCTCGCGCTTGGCCGTGGACTGGAACTCCTCCAGCTCCTCGACGGCCTTGACGATGGTCTTGGGCTTGATGCCGTGCGCGGCGTTGTGGGCGAGCTGCTTGACGCGGCGGCGGTTCATCTCGTCGAGCGCGCGCTTCATGGAGCCGGTGACGGTGTCCGCGTACAGGATCACCTGGCCGCCGACGTTGCGCGCCGCGCGTCCGGAGATCTGGATCAAGGTCGTCTCCGAGCGCAGGAAGCCCTCGTGGTCGGCGCCCAGGATGGCGACCAGGGAAACCTCGGGCAGGTCCAGGCCCTCGCGCAGCAGATTGATGCCCACCAGCACGTCGAAGACGCCCGCGCGCAATTCCTGGAGGATTTGGATGCGCTCCAGGCTGTCGATGTCCGAGTGCAGGTAGCGCGCCTTCACGTCCTGGGTCAGCAGCCAGGACGTGAGATCCTCCGCGGTGCGCTTGGTCAGCGTGGTCACGAGCGCGCGCTCGCGTTTTTTGGCGCGGTCCTTCAGGCGGACCAGCAGGTCGTCGAGTTGGCCCTCGCTGGGCCGGATGATCGTCTCCGGGTCCACCAGGCCGGTGGGGCGTACCACCATCTCGGCGACCTCGCCCTGCGTCTTCTTGAGCTCGTAGGGGCCGGGCGTGGCGGACACGAACAGGGTCTGCCCGGCCAGCGCCTCGAACTCGGCGAACTTCAGGGGACGGTTGTCCAGCGCGGAGGGAAGGCGCCAGCCGAAGTCGGCCAGCGTCTGCTTGCGCGCGCGGTCGCCCTGATACATGCCGCCGATCTGCGGCACCGCCACGTGGGATTCGTCGACGACCAGCAGGTAGTCCTTGGGAAAAAAGTCGATCAGGCAGTTCGGCCGCTCGCCCGGCGGGCGGCCGCTGAGGTGGCGCGAGTAGTTCTCGATGCCGTGGCAGAAGCCCACCTCCCGCAGCATTTCCAAGTCATAGCGCGTGCGC
>JAJXVH010000136.1 GCA_021782205.1 bacterium
CCACGGAAAAGACCGGTCTGCGCTCGGACGTCGTCGAACTTTACCAGGGCGGCGAGTATTGGTTGTACCGGTATAAGAAATACACCGACGTGCGGCTGGTGATGGCGCCCGAACTGCAGGCCGCGTTTTACGGCGGCGATCCCGACAACTTCACCTACCCGCGCTACGCTTTGGATTTCGCCTTCTTCCGCGTCTACGAGAACGCCCGACCCGTGCGTCCGGACCGGTTTCTCAAATGGTCGAAGGACGGCGCGGCGGAAGGCCAGCTCACCTTCGTGACGGGCCATCCCGGCCACACCGATCGCCTGATGACTTTGGCGCAGCTGGAATACGAGCGCGACCTGGGCCTGCCGCTGTATCTGGAGCTCGCGCGGCGACGGCGGCGGGACTATTATGACTACGCCGCGCTCGGCGCCGAGCAGGCGCGGCGCTCCAAGGACCGCATCTTCGGCGTGGAGAACGCGATCAAGGCCGTGACCGGGGAGCACGAGGGCCTGCTGGACGGCGTGCTGATGAGGGCGAAGGCCGAGGCGGAGAACGCCCTGCGCCGCGCCGCCGCGGCGTCGAAGGACCCGGCCGCGCGCGCCGCCAAGGACGCCTGGACGCGCATCGCCGACGCGCAGAAGAAATTTTCCGCGCGTCGCCTGCAGGTGTCTTATCGCCGCTTCGACGGGACGAAGGTCGCGGCCCTGGCCGCGCAGCTCGTGCGTTACTCCGCGGAGACCGCCAAGCCCAACGAGAAGCGCTGGGAGGAATACCGCGACTCCAACCTGGAGTCCTTGCGCTTCCGGCTGTTCTCGCCGGCGCCGATGTATCCGGACATGGAGGAGTTCCTGCTGGCGCGATCCTTGCGCGACGCGTTGGAGATCCTGGGCCCCAACGACGCGTTCGTGAAGGCCGCGCTCGGCGGACGCCGGCCGGAAGCCGTCGCGCGCGAATTGATCGCGGGCACGACGCTGTTCGACCCGCGGGCGCGCCGCGCGCTGGCCGAGGGCGGCGAGAAGGCCGTCGCCGATTCGCGGGACGCGCTGATCGCCTGGCAGCGGCGTCTGGACCCGGTCTACCGCGCCCAGCGCAAATGGTATGAGGACGAAATCGAGAGCGCGCTGGCGGCCGAGGGCAAGAAGATCGCCCAGGCCCGCTTCACCGTCTACGGCAAGTCGACCTATCCCGACGCGACGTTCACCTTGCGCCTGTCCTACGGCCAGATCGCCGGTTACGAGTCCGGCACCACCCAGGTCGCGCCGTTCACCACGTTCTACGGGCTCTACGACCGCGCGCTGGGCCACGGCCAAAAGCCGCCTTACGACCTGGCGCCCCGCGTGGCGGCCGCGCGCGGGGCTTTGGACCTGAGCGCGAAGCTGAACTTCGTGACCACCAACGACATCATCGGCGGCAACTCCGGCTCGCCGGTGGTCGACGCCAAGGGCGAGTACGTCGGCCTGATCTTCGACGGCAACATCCCGTCGCTGGTGGGCCGCTACGCCTATGATCGCACGCGCAACCGCGCCGTCGCCGTGCACTCGGCGGCGATCCTTTCGGCGCTGCGCGGGATCTACGGGATGGACGAGCTCGCCGCGGAACTCCTGGCGGGCTAGCGGCGCGCCGTCAGCGCGGCGCGGGCGCGGGGGCCGCGCCCAAGCGGCGCTCCAGGTCGCGCGCCAGCAGGTCGGGGAAGCGCTTGTCTTCGAGCTGGCTCCAGATCCAGGTGGCGTGGCGCGCCGAGGGCGCCACGTAGCGGCGATGCATGGGCCGCACGAAGTCCTCGTAGAGCCGCAGCGTCTCCTCCAGGTCCACGCGGCGCTCCTGGCAGTCGCGGCGCACGCGGCGCGAGAGGCGGATGTCGTCGGGCACGTCGATGTACACGGAGAGGGTCAGGCGGTCGCGCAGGGACTTCTCGCTGAGGATCAGGATTCCGTCGAGCACCAGCAGGGGGCGCGGCTCCACGCGGCGCGTCTGCGGCAGGCGCGCGTGCGTGGCGTAGTCGTAGACCGGCGCGTCGACGGCCTCTCCGGCCAGCAGGCGGTCGAGGTGGCGGCTGAGCAGGGAGGACTCCAGAGCCGAGGGGTGGTCGAAGTTCAGTTTCGCCGCTTCCTCGGCGGGCAGGCCCGCGTTGTGCTTGTAGTACCAGTCGTGGCAGACCAAGGTCGCGCGCTCGCGGAAGGTCTCCATGATCCAGTGCGCCAGCCACGATTTACCGGAGCCGGAGCCTCCGGCGATGCCGATCAGGACGCGGGGACGGAGGTCGTCATCGGCGGCGCTCACGGCGTTGATTATAGCCAATGAGCTACAATCGCGCCATGAGAGCGCACGCCGGAACGCTCGTGCTGAGCGCGCTGGGCGAGCGTATGCTCGCGGGCTATCACCGTCCCGAAGGCCCGCCCGGCCGCCGGTTTCCGGCGGTTCTTTTCCTGCACGGCTTTCCCGGCGGCGAGAAATCCGTCGACGTCCAGCGTGCCTTGCTTGCGCGCGGCGTCGCGTCGCTGGCGCCCAGCTTCCTGGGCGCGTGGGGCAGCGGCGGCGAGTACCACTTCACGACCCTCGTCGCGCAGGCGCGCGCGGCTTTGCGCGCGCTGCGGCGCCTGGATTTCGTCGATCCGCGCCGCGTCGCGGTCTACGGCTTCAGCATGGGCGCGTGGACCGCGCTGAACCTGGCCGCTCTGGCGCCGGACCTGCGCGCGGTCGTCGCGGTGGCGCCCGCGGGCGGGCCGGAGTTCTGCGGCCCGGGCGCGCGCGCCTTCATCGCGCGTCTGCGCCGACCGCTGAACGCGCCGCCGACCGGCGTCCTGCTGGCGGACTTCCGCCGCGCGCTGTCTGTCCATGATCCCGCGCGCGCGGTCGCGCGCCTGCGCGTGCCCCTTCTCCTCGCCCACGGCGATGCCGACGACGTGATCCCGGTCGCCGTCTCGCGCCGCCTGGCGCGTCTGGCGTCCGGCCCCGTGCGCCTGAAAGTCTGGCCCGGCGCCGGACACGACTTTCTCGACCGGCGCCCCGAGCTGACGCGCCTGGCGTCGCGCTTTTTGGCCGAACGTCTGCGCTGAGAGCGCTCAGCGAGCTCCGACGGGAGTCAGGCGCTTGACGAAGCGCGCGAAGACGTCGCGCGAGTCCAGGTAGCTCTCCTCCGTGCTGATGAAGCGCACCAGGAAGTAAGCTTCGCCGCGGGGAATCACGGCCACGTATTCGTGGAGCCGTTCGGGCAGGGACGGCCCGTCGTCGGCGTCCTCGCGGCGGGTCGTGGTGACCTCGAAGATGCGCGCCAGGCCCGCGGCCACGCGCATGGCGCGCACCGGCGTGGAGTCGCGGCCGGGCGCGTCGCGGCGCATCGCCTCGACCGCGTCCTTGGGCGGCAGGTAGTTCGCGGAAGAACGGTCGATCAGGCGCACGGACAGCGTCGCGCGCACCGCGCCCGACGAGGAATCCGGGCCGAACGCGCGCACGACCGTGCCCAAGGCGTCCTCTTCCTCGTAGGCGTACCAGCCCGTGGAGGGAAGCTCCGAGTCGAACTCCGAGTACTCGGCGGGCTTCCACGCCGCCTTCGGCGCTTCCCGCGGCGGGTCGGAGGCGATGAGCGCGGAATCGGCGGCGCTCAGCGCGTCCTGAAGCCAGTCGGCGCGCGACGGCGCGGCGAGCGTGATCAGCATCAAGACGGCAAGAAGTTCAGCGCGTCGCATGGTCGCCGCCCTCCGCGCGGCGTTCGCGCAGTGCGCTTTCGGCGCGCGCGGCTTCGGCCAGCAGCAATGCGGACTTGCGCAGTCCTTCGGCGCGCGCCGGATCGTCGGCCGGGCACGCGGGCGGATGCGCGACGAGTATGCGCCGCATCGTCTTCTCGGCGTCCGTCGACGTCTGCGCCGAGGCCTTCGCCGCCGAGGAGGAGACGAGCCCGGCGTCCATCAGCTCTTCTAAGAGGCCCACGCGCCGCGCGCGGCGGCGCGCGGAGGCGGTCAGAAGGTCCTGCAAGTTCGAGCGCACGCACGTCAGGCGGGCCTTCTCGTCGAAGGCGCGCTCGTCGGCGGGGGGGCCGCGGCGCGGGTCCAGCACCGGGTCGCGCGCGGAGGCCCAGGAGGCGACCAGCGCGTCGTCGAGTTCATCCGGGTGGTCCAGCCAGTCGTCCAGCTCGCCGCGCCGGTCCGGGTCGAGGAACGCGTCGCCGAAGTCGTTTTTCAAGCCGGTCCAGAACATCAGTTTGGCGACCCGCGCCCAACGCCGCGCCGCGTATTCGGACGCCGCGAAGCCCTCGCGCCTCAGTCCGAGCAGAAGCAGTTGCTCCAGCAGTTCACCGGCCTGCTCCTGCGGGCTGTACGTCCCGCGTCGGCTGCCGTCGGCGTACTCGCGCGTCGCCCCCCACGCGCCGTTGCGCGCGGCGACGACCGGGGGCGAGGTCTTCAGCGCGTCCAGCGCCGGCGCGGGCAGGCCCAACTCGCTCCAGGCTTGCGCGGCTTCAGGCAGGAGCAGGGCCTCACGCGGAGAAAACATGCCGCGGCGGCGCTCCACGAAGACGGGGCCGGGGCTGAGCGCGATCGTGGGCGGCGCGCTGGGATCTGCCGAGGCGGGTGCCGGTCCGGCGCGCAGCGCCGCGCCGGTCAGCCGACCGTCGAAGACGATCTGCGGCAGGGTGCCCACGACGGTGCGTCTCAGCAGCGGAAGGCAGAAGTCCGGCGCGCGCTTGGCGATCAGCGCCAGCAGGTCCTTGCCTTCGCGCGAATAGGGGCCGTCGGAGACGAACTTGTCGTAGTCGGCGGCGCCGACGGCGGCGGGCTTGGGCGGCGGCGGGGGCGGGGGCGCGGCCGCGGGTGTCGGAGCAACGGCGACGGCCGAGGAGACGGCCACGGCCGCGGACGTGGAGACGGCGAGCGCGGCGCGGGTCGCGGTGGAGACCGCCGGAGGCGTCCACGCCTTGAGCTGTCCGGCGCCCGCGATCGTGGGGCGTGGGGAGACCGCGGTGGACGTCGATCCGCTGGGAACCGTGAAGGGCAGGAAGACCACGTTGGCCGCGGGAACCGCGCGGGCGGGCGCGGCGGGCGCGGCGACAAGCGGGGAGCGTGCGGAGATGGAGGGTTTCGCCGCCGGCGCCGCAAGCATCGCGCCCGCCGCCGAGGCCAGTCCGACTGCCGCCCCGAGCGCGGGCGCTCCCGCGGCGGCCGCGCCGGCGGCGACGGCGC
>JAJXVH010000034.1 GCA_021782205.1 bacterium
GGTCCGCGTCCACGAGCGAGAGCGCACCCGCCTCGCCGCCGAAGCCGCGGCCCGCGCGAAGGCCGATGCCCGCGCCATGGAGCAGGCGCGCAAAAACGCCCAGCGCGCCGCGACCGCCGCGGCGAAGGCGGCCCCGCCGCCCGCCGCGGCCGCTCCGGTGCCGATCGCTCCGCCGGCCGGCGCGCCGGCCGTCCCCGCCGCCGCGGCCCCGGAAGCCGCCAGCCGCCGCGAGCATCTGCTGGAGCTCTACGCGCAAACCAAGAAATCCCTGGAGGAGCAAAAAAAGAACCTCTCCTTCCTCGCCGTCGACGTGGTCAACTCCACCGGCATGAAGCTGGGCGAGGACTCCGCGCTGGCCGAGCGCGACTTCCGCCAATACAAGAAGCTCGTCGAACGCGTGATCGCCGCGCACAAGGGCCTCAAGGCCGCCTGGACCCCGGACGGCGTGATGATCTGTTTTGCGTCCGTGCAGAACGCGGTGCAGGCCGCTCAGGACCTGATCCGCAATCTGGACCACTTCAACCGCCAGGTCAAGACGATCAAGGCCGACTTCAAGATCCGCTGCGGCATCAACGCCGGAAACGTGCTCTTCGACGACACCGTCCCCATGGAAGAGATGACCGACCGCAACATCGACATCGCCGGCCACATGCAGAAATATGCCGAGGCCAACACCATTTACATCGGCGCGCACGCCATCGAGGGCATCCGATCCCAGTTCGGCTTCCGTCCGGTCCAGAAGCAGGTCGACGGCCACGACGTCTACGAGTGGCGCGCGGACTCTTCCTCGAACGAAGCCCTCGCGGCCTAAACCAGCCGCCGGACGACTCCTTGACAGGCCCCTAAGACGGGCCTAAACTGGGGCATGGCCCTCGCGCACCTGCTCGCGGCGTTTTTGCTTTCCCTGCGCGTTACCGCGCCGCCGGCTGCGGCGCAGGTAGAGGTCGACGGCGAGGCCGCGGCTTCTTCCGCCGCGGGCGCGGGGCGGTCGTCGGCCTCATCGGCCCTCGGAACGTCGGCGCTCGCGCCAAGCCTCGGGGCCGCGGCCGTTCTAGCCCCGTCCGCTTCGCCCAGCGCCCTGGCGCTTCCGCGCGCCGCCGCGGCGGCCGCCGCGCCGGCACCAAGCTCTCGCGCCCTCCCGGCGACCGCCGCCGCGGCCTCGCCCTCGGCGGCCGCACCCGCCGCGCCGGCGTTCGCGCCCGCGCCCGACGCGTCCCAGCCCGCCGCCCCCGACTACGTCGCCGCGCTCGAAGCGCTGGGCGTCGACGCGGGTCTGGCGCGGCGGCTCGACGATTTTCTGGCCGCGCGGCATCCGGGAGACGCCGCGCGCGTCTATCACGGCCTGGCCCACTCCCAGGAGGTCGCCGCGCTGACCGCGCGTTTGACGCGCGGCGCCGGGCTTTCCGCCGACCAAAAAATACTCCTGATCGTCGCCGCGGCCCTGCACGACGTGGACCCGCTGAGGACCGCCGGCACGCCCGCCCGAGTTCCCGAGACGCTGGAATATCTGGACTCCAACCCCGAGGCGCGGGCTATTCTCGCGGAATTCGAGCAGCGCTTCGGCTTCACCGCGGCGCAGGTCAAGGCCCTGATCCTGGCCACGGACTTCAGCCCCGACCCCGCGGCGCAGGCCGCCAAGCAGAAAATATTCGAGGCCGCCGCCGCGGCGGCGTTTGCCGATGATTGGGGCGTCGTCTGGGGCCGGCGCCTGGCGTTCGCCGACCAGATCGCGACCTATGTCGCCGCGCCGGAGCAGGCGCGCCGCCGCGTGCAGGGCCTGGCCGCCGAAATCCGCGGGCCGAACGGCGCCGCGCCGAGCGACGCCGACGTGCTGGCGGGCACCGGACAGTTTCTCCAGGTCCTGCGCGACAACCCGCAGTTCGCGCTCCTGCCGGCCCAGGACCAGGCGCGGTTCCAATCGACGCTGGCCTATTTCCAGGCGCGGCCGACCCCGGATTCGTGGCAGGACGCCGCCGCCGCCGCACGCGCGCCGCCCGTCTCGCCGGACGCCGCGGCCGCCCGGCGCTACATCCGCGGCATCGCGGCGGGAATATCCCTGGACGACCGCCAGACCGACGCCCTGCTCGGCGATTATTTCTCCGAGAACGGCATTCCTCCCGGCTCCGCGCGCGCCGTCGCGGTGCGCCGCGAGCTTCTGCCCGCGCGCGTCGCCTCCGAAGACGCCGCGACGGCACCCCTAAACCCCGCGCTTCAACGCCACCGCGCGGCGATCCTGCAGTTGGCCGCCGAATACGGCCTCACGCCCGCAGGCGTGCAGGCGGCGCTCTCCCGCCGCGCGGACCTGACGGTCTACGCCGCCCTGAGTCCCGCCGCGTTCGAACGCCAGGCGGACTTGGCCCTGCGGCGCGACGCGCTGGAGCGCGCCGTCGCCGGATATCCGGCGGGCGCCGCCGGCGACTTGATGCGCGGCGTCGCGCAGACGATGGCCGTGCAGGGCGGCAAATCGGTCGAGGAAGTGGCGCGCGACGGCGTGTTCGTCTACGCCGATTTTTCCGGGCTGACGTTGGTGCATTCCAGCGTCGGCCGCGACCCCGACGTCCGCTCCGCGCAGATGGTTTTTTACGTGACGCGGCGCGACGGTCGTTGGCGCTTCGACGGCTACCGCCAGAACCGCTCTCAAGGCCGCGGCGATGAGGACTACATCGCGGCACTGAAGCGCTGGCTCGTCACCGGCGGCATTCCGCCGCGCGACCTGGAGTAACGCGCGTCGGCCAAACGCCCTGGCGAGAGACGCCGCCGCGGTCAATTGGCTAACATGACGGCGTGAATCATTCGCGTTGCGGGCTTCCGCGATGAAATACCCCGGGCTGCGTTCGCAGCTGATCGCTGTGGCCGGGCTGATCCTCCTCTACGCGCTGGGCGTCGGCACGGCGTTCCAGCTCCAGGCGCGCGCGCACGCGCGCCTGGACAGCCAGCTTCATGAGAGCCTGGCCGTGCTGTCGAGCCTGCCGCGCCTGCGCGACCGTCTGCGCCGCGTCGACCAGACGACGGTGCGCTTCCTGCTGACCGGCCAGCGCTCCTGGCTGGAACGACGGGACGAGTCCCTGGCCGACGCGCGCGCCGTCGAGAGATCTCTCGCCGACGTCGTCGGACCCGAGGGCGGCGCGCTGCTCGACGAAATGGACCGCGCTCTGACCGCCTACCTGGCCGAGTCCAGCCAATGGGTCGCGCGCCGCAAGTTCGGCAGGCTTTCCAGCGCGGAGGCCGCGCGCGCGGGACGGCTCGGCCACCGGCTTGCGTCCGCGGCGGAGCCGCTGGCCCGCCTGGGCGACGTCAACGTCGCGCAGTTGCGCGCGCGCGAGGCGGAACTTGAGCGCGTCTCTCGCCTGACCGCCGCGTTGATCGTGCTGGCCGGCGCGGCCGCCGCGCTGTTCGTCGCGCTGTTCTTGTCGCGTTCGTTGATCGGGCCCGTCGTGGAGCTGCGCGGACGCGCCAAACAGTGGACGCTCGGACGCGATTGGAGCGACGCTCGCCCCGCCGCCGGTCCCGAGGTCGCGGACCTCTACGACGCGATGCGCGACATGGCCGTGCGGCTCAACGCGCAGTTCGCGCGCGAGGCCGAGCTCGGGAGGCTGAAGGGAAGCCTGGTGTCCATGGCCAGCCATGAGTTCAACAACGCGCTGAGCGTGCTGGGCGGCGCGACGGATCTGCTCAAGACGACGGAATCGCCCGCCCCCTCCGGGCGCCGCGCGGAATACTACGGCGTGCTCGAGGCGAACCTGCGCGCGCTGGGACTGGCGACGCGAAACCTCTTGGACCTCGGCCGCCTGGAGGATGGGCGCTTCGCGGTGCGCCCGCGTCGCGCGGACATCGCGCGCGTGCTGGGCTCCGCGCTGAAGGCCCTCCAGCCGCTCTACGAGCGCAAGAACTTGGCCGTGCGCCTGGAGACGCCCGAAGAAGCGCCCGCCGCGCTCGCCGACCCCGAGTCCCTCCTACTCGTGGCGACCAACCTGCTTGGCAACGCCGTCAAGTACACGCCCGAGGGCGGCGAGATCCGCCTCGGATTTGCCGCCGAGCCGGACGGCCGCGTGCGCGTCTACGTTTCCGACACCGGCATCGGCGTGGCCCCCGAGGACCGCGAGATCATCCTGCGCGGCCATCGCACCGAAGCCGGGCGCGAGGCCGCCGAGGGATTCGGCGTGGGATTGACGTTGGTCAAAAGCGTGTTGGACGCGCACGAAACCGCGCTCGAAATCGAAGGCGCCCCGGGCCGCGGCTCGCGGTTTTCCTTCACCCTCCCGCGCTGGGAGGAGGCTCGCCCCGGTTGATGGGTTCGTCCGTCACCGAACGGCGTGGAAGCGCTGGATCGCGGACCAGGCCTGTTCGGCGGTCTCCGCGAAGGTGAACATGGACAGGTCCTCATGGGAAATCAGGCCCATGCGGTCGAATTCGGAGAAATCCAGGATCTTCTCCCAGTAGGACTTCTCGCCGATCAGCACGATCGGCACGCGCGGCATTTTGCCGGTCTGAATCAAGGTCAGCACCTCGAAGAGCTCGTCCATGGTGCCGAAGCCGCCGGGAAAGTAGACCAGGCCCATCGCGCCGCGGCGCAGGGCCATCTTGCGCGTGGCGAAATTCTCGAAGGAGAACTCCAAGCCCGGAGTCGCATAAGGATTGGCGTTCTGCTCGTGCGGCAGGACGATGTTGAAGCCGACGCTAGGCCCGCCCGCCTCGAAAGCGCCGCGGTTGGCGCCTTCCATGATGCCGGGGCCGCCGCCGGTGACCATGGCCACGCGGCCGCCGCCCTCGCGCGCGACCAGTGCGCCCAGCTCACGGGCGATCCCGTAGTATTTCGACATCCGCAGGGCCTCGCGCGCGGCCGCCAGGCTGCGGCGCGATTCGGCGCTCTTGGGGCCGGCGGCCGCCTCGGCCTCGGCTTGCGCCAAGCGCGCCCGCGCGGCTTCCGGCGACGGGATTCGCGCGGAACCGTAAGCCGTCACGATCGCCTCGATGCCGCGCGCGCGCAGCAGGCGCGCGGGCTCGGTGATCTCGCGTTCGACTTCGCGCAAATTCATCTGGGGCGCCTGAGCCAGCGCGCGCGGGATGAGAGCCGCGCGCGCGGCCGGCGCGGCGTGCGACGCGAACGGACGCTCGGCCCGCGACAGCCGGAATTCCCCGTCGACGTCGCGCGCGTAGGTCTGCCAGGCGCCGCCGTTGAAAGCGTAAACGCGGTCAAATCCGATGTCCCCCGCCCGGCGCACGGCGGCCAGCCCCGCCTCGACGCGCTCCACCGGAATCTCGCGGCCGTCCATATCCAGCGCCACCGCGCCCAGGCCCAGGCCCAGGCCGTGGCGCTTGGCGTGCGCCAGAAGCTGGACGTTGGCGTGGGCGACCTGCACGGACACGTCCCCGCCGAAAACGCTCTTCATTTCCGTGGGCACGCCGTTGACGATCAAATCCGGCGTCGCGCCCTGCTCGCGCACGAGCACCTGCAGGTCGCGCGTCACGGCCTGGATGCGGCGGATGGTGGCGACTTCGTGCGCCTGCAGGTCCGGCAGGCGTCCGACGTTGTCCGGGTTGCGCGACAAATCAAGTCCCAGAAAACGACCGCCTCGCGCGTCGTGATAGACGAAAATATCAATGGGCAGGAGCGCGGACAGGTGCGCGCGCAGTTCGTCGTGCATCGCCGCGGAATTGCCCAGGCGCGGGATCAGGTCCACGTCGGCGGGCGAGCGCAGGGGGTGGCTCTCCACGCGCCGCACGCCTTGCGGGATCGAGGGCGCTTCTCCCGCCGGATCGACCAGCGCGCCGCGCTGCCCCGCACCGTCGAAAAAGCGCGACCCCGGCAAGGTCGCGCCGTCGCCCAGCAGGACCGCCAGATCCTTAAGACTGCGCAGGACGGCAGGCCGCCCGTCCGCGCCGCGCGGGAAGGCCGCGGCGGGAAGTTCGGCGGAAGCCGAAGGGGCGGTCGGCGCCCCGATGCCCGGAGCCGCCGACTCTGCCACGGACGCGGCGGCGGTGGCCGGCGCGGCGGCAGCGCCGGACGGGACGGCCGCGGCGGGAAGAGCGGGCAGGGGCAGCGCCGCTGGCGCGGACAGGGCGGCGGACGGAATCGTCGGAGCGGTCAGCACGCCCGCCAGCGCCGGCGCCGTCGTCAGCGGCGAAGCGACGGCCGCCCCGGCGCCGGCCAACGGCGAGACCAATCCCGGCGCGACCTCGGGCACCGCGCGGAATTGGGCGAACGCCGGACCCGCCGGAGCCAGGGCCAGAAGGACGGCAAGAAGAGCTCGGTTCATTCTTTTATAAGAATAAGCCCTCACGCGCGCGGACGCTTGGGCCCTTCGGCACCGCGGCCGTCGGCAAAAGTCCCAGGCCGCGGTTTATGAGACCGCGGGCGCGTGGACGCCGCGCGCGAAGATTTGATACATTACCCTTCGACGCGCCCATCCTCGACGGGAGGTAGTGCAATGGCTTTCTTCATCGGACGCGACCGCGAGGCCCGCAGAGCCTACGGATTCGACGAGATCGCGCTGGTCCCGGGAGACGTCACCGTCAACCCCGACGAGGTCGACACGACTCTCAAGATCGGAAACGTCCATCTCGAGATTCCTTTTCTAGCCTCGGCCATGGACGGCGTCGTCGACGCCGAGTTCGCGATCGCGATGGGCAAGATGGGCGGCCTCGGCGTCCTGAACCTCGACGGCATCAGCACCCGCTACGACAAGCCGCGCGAGGTCGTCATGCAGATCGCCGGCGCGACGCCCGACGAGGCCACGCGCCTGGTGCAGGACATGTACCGCCCGCCGGTGAAGGAAGAGCTGATCGCGGAGCGCATCAAGCAGATCAAGAAGGCCAAGGTCCCCTGCGCCATCTCCACCATCCCGCAGAACGCGGAGAAGTACGGCAAGATCGCCATGGAGGCCGGCGCGGACCTGTTCGTGGTGCAGTCCACCGTCACCACGGTCCGCCACAAGGCCACCAAATACACGCCGTTCGACATCGTCAAGTTCTGCAAGACCATGAAGATTCCCGTCGTGGTGGGCAACTGCGTGACCTACTCGGTCGCGACCGAACTGATGGACGCGGGCGTCAGCGCCCTGCTCGTCGGCGTGGGACCGGGAGCCGCCTGCACCACGCGCGGCGTCCTGGGCTTGGGCGTTCCCCAGGTGACCGGCACCGTGGACTGCGCCGCGGCGCGCGACTTTTTCCATAAACGAACCGGCCGCTACGTGCCGATCATCACCGACGGCGGCATGTCCACCGGCGGCGACATCTGCAAGGCCATCGCCTGCGGCTCCGACGGCGTCATGGTCGGCTCCGCGTTCGCCCGCGCCAAGGAAGCCCCGGGCCAGGGCTTCCACTGGGGCATGGCCACGCCCCACGCCAACCTCCCGCGCGGCACGCGCATCCAGGTGGGCGTGACGGGCTCTCTCGAAGAGATCCTCTACGGCCCGTCGCGCCTGGACGACGGCTCGCAGAACCTGGTCGGCGCCCTGCGCACCTGCATGGGCTCGGTGGGCGCGTCGAACATCCGCGAGATGCAGACCACCGAGATCGTGATCGCCCCCTCGATCAAGACCGAGGGCAAGATCTTCCAGAAGGCGCAGCGCATCGGGATGGGCAAGTAATAATGAGCAGCAGCGCGCATCGCGTGAGGTGCCCCACGCTCGCCGCCCATGCCGGCGTCGTCGTTCTGTTTGCGGCGTGCTGGACGCCGGCCGCGGCCGCTCCGTCGCTGCCGCAGAAGATGCACGACGAGCTGTATTCCGTCTACAACTCCAGCGGCGCGTCCATGGTGGAGCGTCTGCACGCGTGGAGCATCCTCAGCCGCATCGAGACCGCTCTGGCCCGGCCGGACTTCGAGACGACGCCGGCCAATCCTTCATTTGCGTCCGCGTTCGTCGCCGCGGCGGCAGGAGGGCGCGTCGTTCGCTCGGATGGAACGGCCATTTTTATTTCCCCGTACGTTTTGGCCGCCGACACGACCGTTGCCATTTCGACGCCGTCCGCCGACGCCGATTCGGCGCGCCTTGCGGCCGCCGAGGCGGCGGGACTGGCGCCGGTTTCAGACGAGGTTGTTTTCGGGCCCGTCGGGACAAAATTACGTCGGTGCGCGGAACTGACACTTAAATACCCGCAGGGGCAGTCGAACGCGTATCAATTGCGCGTTTATTGCTGGCAAGCCCCGGCGAACCAATGGGTCAGGCTTCCCGCGCAGATCGACGCGGCGGGGCAGACGGCGACGACCTCCGCGTTTTCACTGATGCCCTGCCGAATTTTCAGAAAAAGATAATCTATGCCCGTCCGCTCACATACTGACGCATGATGCCGACCCTCAAGCGCATCGACCCTCCACGCGCGCTCGACTTGCCTTCGTCCGGGTCGCCGATCCGCGCGCGCGGACGATGGTCGAGCGCGTTTCTGGCTTGCGCGTTGTTGGCGCCCCCGGCGCTTGCACGCGCGGATTCCCCGCCGACGCTGGATTTCCTTAACAACGTCGGTATTCCGCCGTGCATGCCGGGAGCGTTCGCGATGATGGCGCAGGGAGTGGACGCAAGCGTCTACATCGCCGGCTACGACGCCTACGGCTCGGCCTGCCTCATGCACTTCAGCGCCGACGGTCATCCGTTGTGGTTTGCGCCGGTCACGGGGAGCCAAAGCTACATCGAGGTCGCGGGCCTGTCCGTCGACGCCGCGGGCAACGCCTACGTGTCGATCACGGACGGCGACGGATATCCGGGAACGGCGTTCCTCGTGAAATACGGTCCCGGCGGCGCACAAATGCAGTCGGTGCAAATGCCCATCCCGGCGGGGGTGGGCACGACCTTCGGCGCGGGCACGGTCTTCGACAGGGCGCGCGGCATAGTGTATGCGGCCGAATACTACGGCGCTCCCAACGGGCCGACGGCGCTGATCGCCGCCTACACGCCGGCCCTGTCTCAAACGGCAAAGAAAACCATGCTGGGATTTACCGAGGCCTCGGCGTCGGCGGACTCGGCCGGGAACGTCTATTTGGGGGGCTCCGAGGCCGGCGCGACGGGCTGGGTCTATCGGGCCGCCAAGTTCTCGCCGGGGCTTGCGTCCATGTCGTGGACGGCGACGATGCCGTTTCCGGTCACGCGGTTCAGCCGCGAGACGAACACGGCCGACTTCAACGGCGGCATGGTCTTTCTGGGATTGGAGCGCGGGTCCGGATTGAGGCCGGCGTACGTGCTGAGGCGCGTGACGGCCGGCAGCGGCATCGGCGCGAGCGCTTCCGTGCCCAATGCGCTGATCGGCTACACGCTGTCAACCGACCCGCAGAGCGCGGTCTACATGCGCGGCTATGATTCCCGGGGCACCCTGGGTCTGCTGAAGGTGGCCGCGTCGGGCACGCTTGCATGGGGATTGTCGGATGGCGGCTCGCGATTCATGCAGCTCGGGGCTCCCGCCAAAGGCGGCAAGGTCTACACCTACGGCTACGACGAAATCAGCCAGCCCCACACGGCCTACTTGGCGCGCTACTCGCAGGGCGGCGGGCAGCAGTTGAAGATCGTCCTGGGCGCGCCCACAGTCTCGCCCGCCTCACCGCCGACGATTCCCCGCGTTGCGCTGGCGGGCAATCCGAACACGAGCGTGGAGATAGACCTTGTGGACTCGGCCGGGAATCCCGTGGCCCAGCAGACCGCGATCAACGTCTCCGTCTCGGAGACGGCGTTCTCGGGCGGACACGCCCACGACAACGCCCGCCCGGTGGGTTCATTGTCGGGGACGGGAATTACGGCGGGCAGTTCGGTGTCGGGAACGACGGACGCGAACGGGAAGCTGTTTCTCGTCTATACATCGACGACTGTCGGCGGCCAGGAGAAAATCACCGCAACGCTCGCGAGCGACGCGAGCGTGTCCACGTCCGCGGTCGTGACTGTCGCCGTTGTTGATCGCGACGGATCGCAGCTGTTCGACATGTCCACGCTCCCGAACTCTTACATGCAACTGACGGGCGGTACGGGTACGACGTCGTATCCGCCTTGCCTGGGCCATGCGCTGGAACATCCATCGAACCACTGGGCCACTCGCGGCACGGTCGCGCGCGTGATATCGGCGATTGGGGAATTCTATGACACGACGCACATTAAGCTGAGGGTCAACGATATGAGTTTAGCGGACGGCGGGTTGCTCGACATCTGCGGCGACTGGCAATTGACGACCTACTATTCGCCGAAATTGAAGCGCACTGATGTCAAGGGGCATAAATGCCATCGGGGCGGCAACAGCATCGATATAGGAAGAAGCAATCTCACCGAAGAGCAAATCCTCAGGCTAACAACCATAATGAATGGCGCTGGCGGAGAGGCAGTTAACGAAGGGCCGATCCATTTCCAATTCCCAGGTTTGGAAACCTGTTACGGGACGGGAGGATAATGATATGCATCTGCATGTAATGGGTTTGGCGTGTTTTCTCCTATTCGGCAAGGCCGGGGCGCAAACGATGCCGTTGCCGGCGGGCATTCCTCTCACCACGGCGACGGTGAGCGCCGTTGTGGAGTACAATGCGAAGGAGAACTTATTCACATACTCGTACTCGGTGACGAATTCGATAAGAAGCATCGGCAAAATAGAGGGGTTTTACGTCGACATCGCGACTGCTTCAGGAGGCGCATCTTTGCCTAGCGGCGGCTTGATCAATACCGCGACAGGATATTTCGAGAACTCTGCCCCGGACTTGGCGACACAAATCAATAGCGCGACATTGCCCGTTGCATTTTTGTCTCAGCCTGGGGGGTGGCTTTCGGGCCCGACCGCGCAGATGACAGCAGGGTGGTTCGGACCCCTATCGCCGGGTAGCCCGGTTGGTCCAGGACAAACCCAAGACGGTTTTGTGATAGCCAGTCCGGGATTGGTTGGTTTACGTCGGTTCGTTGCAAATCCTGCATATCTTGCGGATAAATATATTCCCGGAGGTATTGACGATCCCCCCGATGGGATGACCGCTGAACAAGTCGTCGATCTAGATAACGAAATTCAGAGGGTCATTCGCTCTCAAGGCTACACCGTCGGCCCCGTCCAGCCGCCAAGCCTTACAGACGTAAGGCAGTTGATTGCGTTCGTGGCCGCGCTCAAGCACCAGGCGGCGTCGCTGCAATGGATTTGTGGGAGAAAATTCGTGGACGAGTTGGACGAAGCGCTCGACCGCGCCGGCGCGGCGTACGTGAAGGGACGCTACGGCCAGGCGCGCGGCGAACTACGTAGCTTCGTTTCCCGGCTGGAGGAGCGCCGGCATCGCCGTCGCGAGGAGAGCGACCGCGAGAATTCCCGCTTGCGCGAGCAAGAGGACGCGGACAAGTGCGCAGACGGCGACGAGCCGCGCGTTTCGGATCAGGCGTACTTCATGCTGAAGGCAGATGTAGAATACACGTTGTCGAAATTGCCCGAGCCCAAGGACGGCGACGATCCCGACCATGAGAAACATCTTCGTTAGCATGCTTCGCGGCGGTAAAGACCACTCGGACGAGACGCTGATCGCGTGCTTGTGTGGAAATCTCGCGCCCGAAGGGGACGGCCGGAACGGGGAACAATGATTTCAACACTGACCCCGACAAACGCCGAGAAGATCCTCATCCTCGACTTCGGCAGCCAATACACCCAGCTCATCGCGCGCCGCCTGCGGGAGCTGCAGGTGTACTGCGAGATTCTTCCTTACAAAGCGTCGAAGGCGCAGATCGCGGCGGCAAAACCCGCGGGCATCATCCTGTCCGGCGGGCCGGACTCCGTGCACCGCGCGGGTTCGCCGCGCCCGGACCCGTTCGTGTTCGCCTGCGGCGTGCCCGTGCTGGGCATCTGCTACGGCATGCAGCTGCTCGTTTCCCTGCACGGCGGCAAGGTGGTCCCGGCCAAGAAGCGCGAGTACGGCCACGCCGATCTGGAGATCCTGGGCGACAGCCCGCTGTTCGCGGACCTGCCCAAGCGCCTGCAGGTGTGGATGAGCCACGGCGACAGCGCCGAGCGGCTCGACAACGGCTTCCGCGTGGACGCGCGCACCGGCTCCGCGCCGTTCGCGGCGATTTCAGACGAGACCAAGGGCCTCTACGGCATCCAGTTCCATCCCGAGGTCGTGCACACGCCGCTGGGCTCCAAGGTCCTGGAAAACTTCGCGCGCCGCGTCTGCCGTTTTGAAAAGCGCTGGACCATGTCGTCCCTGCTCGACACCCAGGTGGCCGCCATCCGCGCCCAGGTCGGCGAGAACGGCAAGGTCGTCTGCGCGCTTTCCGGCGGGGTGGATTCATCGGTGGCGGCCGCCCTGATCTCCCGCGCCATCGGCCCGCGCCTGCACTGCATTTTCGTGGACACCGGCCTTCTGCGCCACGGCGACCGCGAGCGCGCCGAAAAAGTTCTGGGCCAGGAACTCCGGCTCAACCTGAAAATCGTCGACGCGTCCAAGCTTTTCCTCGGCCGCCTGAAGGGCGTTTCCGACCCCGAGAAAAAGCGCAAGATCATCGGCAAGACCTTCATCGAGGTGTTCGACCGGGAGGCCAAGCGCCTGAAGGGCGTCGACTTCCTGGCGCAGGGCACTTTGTATCCCGACGTGATCGAGTCGGTCTCGGTTCACGGCCCCTCGGCCGTGATCAAGTCCCACCACAACGTCGGCGGCCTGCCCAAGAACATGAAGCTCAAGCTCGTCGAGCCCCTGCGCATGCTCTTCAAGGACGAGGTGCGCCGCCTCGGGCGCGAAATGGGCATCTCCGCGGAGCTTTTGGGCGCGCATCCGTTTCCCGGACCCGGCCTGGCCATCCGCGTGCTGGGCGCCGTCACGCCGGAACTGCTGAAGACCCTGAGGTCCGCCGACTTGATCCTGCGCGAGGAGCTGAAGCTCTCCGGCTGGTACGACAAGGTCTGGCAGGCCTTCGTGGTGATCCTGCCCTCCGTGCGCTCCGTGGGCGTCATGGGCGACGAGCGCACCTACGAGAACACGGTCGTCCTGCGCTCCGTCGACAGCCGCGACGGCATGACCGCCGACTGGTCGCGCCTGCCGCACGAGCTGATCGCGAAAATCTCCAGCCGCATCGTGTCCGAAGTGAAGGGCGTCAACCGCGTCGCCTACGACGTGAGCTCCAAGCCCCCCGCCACCATCGAATGGGAATGACCGCCGAAGCGCCCGCCTCCGTCGACATCGCCGGACTGCCTCTGCTGAGGCGCGGCAAGGTGCGCGACGTCTACGACCTGGGAGACAAGCTGCTGATCGTCGCCTCCGACCGCCTGTCGGCCTTCGACGTGATCCTGCCCACCCCGATTCCGGGCAAAGGGAAAATACTGACCGCCGCCGCCCTGTTCTGGTTCGACCTCACGAAGGACGTCGTCGCCAACCACTTGGTCACCGCGGACTTCGCCGCGATCCAGCAGGCGCTGCCGAAAGGCGTGACGCTTGATTCCTGGTTCGACGGCCGCATGATGCTGGTGCGCAAGGCCAAGCGCGTCGACGTGGAGTGCGTGGCGCGCGCCTATCTTGCCGGTTCCGGCCTGAAGGAATACAACGCCTCCGGGATGGTGGGCGGACACAGGCTGCCGAAGGGACTTCTCGCCGCCTCGAAACTGCCTGAACCCATCTTCACGCCGGCGACGAAAGCCGACGAGGGCCACGACGAAAACATCACGCGCGAGCAGCTCGCCCTTCAGGTGGGCGGCGAACTTTCGTCGCGGCTGGAGAAGCTCACGCTGTCGGTTTTCAAGCGCGCCGCGGAGCACCTCGACGCCCGCGGCCTTATCTTGGCCGACACCAAGTTCGAATTCGGCGACATCGACGGCGAACTGCGCCTGATCGACGAGATCCTCACGCCGGACTCCTCCCGCGTCTGGGTGAAGTCCGAGTGGACGCCCGGCCGCACGCCCGACGGGTTCGACAAGCAGTTCGTGCGCGACTGGCTGGAAAAATCCGGCTGGAACAAGGTCGCACCCGGCCCGGAACTGCCCGCCGACGTGGTCGCGGGCACGCTCGCGCGCTACAACGAGTTCCTGATGAAGGTGACGAAATGAGCGTGCGCGCCATGCCCGTGGCCACCCACCTCATCGAGGTGCGCCTGCGTCCGGAGTTCGCCGACGCCGAGGGCGCGGCCGCGCTTCAACTTCTGCAGGCGCAGGGCCTCAACTCCATCAAGGAAGCGCGCGTCTCGCGCCTCTACCGGATCCAGGGCCCGATCACCGCCAACCAGGTCCAGCAGGCCGCCAAGGACCTGCTCTGCGATCCCGTCACCCAGGAGCACCGCGTGGTGGCACCCGTGCCCGCCCCGCTCAACGGCATGAACTTCTGGCGCGTCGAGGTCTGGCTCAAGCCCACCGTGACCGATCCCGTGGGCGAGACCGTGCGCGACGCGATCGCCGACATGGGCCTGCCGCGCCCGGACCAGGCGCGCTGCGCGTTCGTCTACCGCCTGGCCGGCCGCGCCAACAAGCCCGCGCTTGAAAAGGCCGTCGCGCGCTGCCTGGCCAACCCCTTGATCCACGACGCCGTCGTCTCGGAGGCCCACCCGTGAGCGCTCCCGCCGCCGCCCCCGCCGCCTTCGGCATCCTCGACAAATCCCCCAAGGAACTGCGCGCGCTGGGCGACGCCCGCCACCTGTCGCTCAACGACGCCGAGTGGGCCGCCGTGCAGGCGCATTTCAAGGGCCTCAAGCGCGAACCCACCTTGGCCGAGGTCGAGACGATCGCGCAGACCTGGTCGGAACACTGCAAGCACAAGACCTTCACCAGCCCCATCCGGCTGACCGAGGGCAAGAAGACGCGCGTCATCAAGAATCTCTTCGAAGAGACGATCGTCGCCGCGACCGCGGCCGTCAAGAAATCCTGGTGCCTGTCGGTGTTCGAGGACAACGCCGGCGTCGTGGCCTTCGGTAAGAAATGGGCGCTCGCCTTCAAGGCCGAGACGCACAACCACCCTTCGGCGCTGGAGCCCTACGGAGGCGCTGAGACCGGCGTCGGCGGCGTGGTCCGCGACGTGCTGGGCTGCGGCCTGGGCGCCAAGCCCGTGCTGAACACCGACGTGTTCTGCTTCGGCCGACCCGATTACGCCGGGCCCCTTCCCGAAGGCGCGCATCATCCCAGCCGCACCCTGCGCGGCGTGGTCGCCGGCGTGCGCGACTACGGCAACCGCATGGGCATCCCGACCGCGGGCGGCGGCATCTGGTTCGACGACGATTATCGCTTGAACCCTCTCGTGTTCGTCGGCACCGTCGGGATCATGCCGCAGTGGGCCGTCGCCAAGGACGTGAAATCCGGGGACCTGATCGTCGCCGTGGGCGGTCGCACCGGGCGCGACGGCCTGCACGGCGCCACGTTTTCCTCGGCGAACCTGGGCGCCGACGCGCCGTCCTCGGCCGTGCAGATCGGCCACGCGATCAACGAGAAACGCGTGCTCGACGCCCTGCTGCGCGCGCGCGACAAGAAGCTCTACCGCTCGGTGACGGACTGCGGCGCGGGCGGCTTCTCCTCGGCCGTCGGAGAACTGGGCGCCTCGTGCGGCGCGCGCGTGCGCCTGGAAGCCGCGCCGCTCAAGGCCGCGGACCTGTCGGGCTGGGAGATTTGGCTGTCGGAATCCCAGGAACGCATGGTGCTGGCCGTGCCGCCCAAAAATCTCAAGGCGCTGGAGGCCGTCTTCGCGGCCGAGGGCTGCGAGCTGGCCGTCATCGGCGAATTCACGAACACCGGGCGTCTCGAAGTCACGCACCGCGACGAAAGCGTCGTCGGCCTCGACATGAAGTTCCTGCACAAGGGCCTGCCCCGCGTGGAGCGCGCCGCGACGTGGAGCGCGCCGGCCTCCTCCAAGGCGTCCGGCGGCGCGGAGAAGAAGGCTCCCTTGGTCCTGCGCGAGATGGTCGCGCACCTCAACGTCTGCTCGCGCGAGTGGGTGATCCGGCAATATGATCATGAGGTCCAGGGCGGCACCGTGATCAAGCCCCTGCAGGGCGTGCGCCACGACGGGCCGGGCGACGCCTGCGTGATCTGGCCGCACGCGGCCACCGGGGACATGAAGGACTACGCGGGCTTCTCCGTCGCCCACGGTCTCAACCCGGACTACGGCCGCCTCGACCCCTACTGGATGGCGCTGGCCTGCGTCGACGAGGCCCTGCGCAACCTGACCTGCGTGGGCGCCGACCCGGCGCGCGCGGCCCTGCTCGACAACTTCTGCTGGGCCAGCCCCGAGGACCCCAGGCAGCTGGGCGCGCTGGTGCGTGCCGCCGAGGGCTGCCGCGACGCGGGCAAGGGCTACGGCGCGCCGTTCATCTCCGGAAAAGACTCGCTTTACAATCAGTCCAAGGACGAGAAGGGCCGCGAGCTGCCCATCCCCGGGACCCTGCTGATCTCCGCACTCGCCCCCGTGCCCGACGCACGCAAGGCCGTCTCGATGGATTTCAAAGGCCCCGGCGACGCGCTCTACTTGATCGGCCGGACCAACGACGAGCTCGGCGGCTCGCTCTACCACCGCCTCCTCGGACGCGCCGGCGGCGAGGTGCCGAAGGCCAATCCCCCCTGCGCGCTCGACGGCTTCAAGTCCCTGCACGCGGCCATCAACCGCGGCCTGGTCCTCGCCGCGCACGATCTCTCCGAGGGCGGCCTGGCCGTCGCCGCGGCGGAGATGGGATTTTCCGGGGAGTTCGGCGCGCGCCTGGATCTGGACGAACTCGCGCGCGACCCGCGCATCTACTCGAACGAGACGCTTCTGTTCTCCGAAAGCCCCAGCCGCATCCTCATCGAGGTCAAGCCCGAGCACGAGAGCGCCTTCCTGCGCCACTTCGGCAAGGGCGCCAAGGCCGCCTGCGTGCGCCGCGTCGGGCAGACCACGGCCAACCCCATCCTCAAGGTCGTCGGCCTGGACGGCTCGACCGTCCTTGAGGAGTCGCTGAAGGAACTGAAGGAGGCGTGGCAGAAGACCTTGCCCGCGGTCCTCCGGTGAAGAATCCCAAGATCCTGATCCTGCGCGCCGCGGGCACGAACTGCGAATTGGAGACCGCCGGCGCTTTCCGCGCGGTGGGCGGCGCGCCCGAGCTCGTCCACATCGCGGAGATCAAGGCCAGCAAGAAGAAGCTGATGGACTACGCGGTGCTGGCCATTCCCGGAGGCTTCTCCTACGGCGACGACGTGGGCGCGGGCAAGGTCCTCGCCAACCAGATCCGCCACACCTTGACCGACCTGCGCCAGTTCGTGCGCCTGGGCCGCCCGGTCATCGGCATCTGCAACGGCTTTCAAGCGCTGGTCAAGGCCGGAATCCTGCCGCACTCCAACGCCTGCGACCAGAGCGCCAGCTTCACCTTCAACGACTCCGGCAAGTTCGAGGCGCGCTGGACGCACCTGCGCCTGAACACGCAGAGCTCCTGCCTGTTCTTCAAGGGCCTGCCCGAGATGATCGAACTGCCGATCGCGCACGGCGAGGGCAAGCTGGTGCTCAAGTCCCCGCGCCAGCTCGAGGACCTCAAGAAGAACAAGTCCATCGCCCTGCAGTACGTGACCGAGGACGGCAAGCTCATGGGCTACCCGCACAACCCCAACGGCTCCATCTTCAACATCGCGGGCTTGACCAACCCGGAGGGCAACGTGCTGGGCCTCATGCCGCACCCCGAGCGCTTCGTCGAGATCCACCAGCACCCGAACTGGACGCGCCAGACCTACCGCAAGCAGGCGGTGGGCCTGGAGATGTTCAAGAACGCCGTCACGCACGCGAGTTAAACCATGGACGACAGCGAATTCGGCGACGCCTCCGGAGACGAGCTCAAAGCCGTCGGCGCGCTGCTGATGGAGCCGATCGGCCGGCATCTGCGCGGCTCGCCGATCAGCGTCGGCGCCGACACGACGCTGGCGCAGGCCGTCGCGCTGATGCAGAAGCGGCGCATCGGCTGCGTCCTGGTGGTCGACGACGAGGGCTGCCTGATCGGCATCTTCACGGAACGCGACCTGCTCAACCGCGTCGTGGGCCATCCTGTCGACCTGGCCTCCGCGCGCATCGACAAGTACATGACCACCAATCCCGAGACGCTCGCCGCCGACGACCGGCTGGCCTGGGCGCTCAACCGCATGCACGTGGGCGGCTACCGCCACGTCCCCATCATCAGCGAAGGCCTCGTCCCTCTCGGGGTGCTGTCGGTCAAGGACATCGTCGACGACATCGTCGAATTGTTCCCGGCGGAGGTGCAGAACCTACCGCCGGACCCCTCGCACGAGTCACCGCAGACGGACGGCGGGGCCTAGGCCGTGCCGGACCTCCAGACGGGCTTCGTCGACCTGCCCGTCGACGGCGCGCCGATGCGCTCCTACTGGGCGCGCCCGGCGGCGCCCGGCCCGCGGCCCGGGCTGCTCGTCTTGCCGGAGGCCTTCGGTGTCAACGCGCACATCCGGGACGTGACCGAGCGCTTCGCGAGGGAAGGCTACGTCGCCCTCGCGCCCGAGCTCTTCCACCGCAGCGCGCCCGCCGGTTGGGAAGGCTCCTATACTGATTTCGCGGCCGTGATGCCGCACTACCAGGCCCTGACCGACGCCGGATTGCGGGCGGACATGGCGGCGGCTCACGCCTGGCTGCGCGGACCCGGCGGCGCTCCGGACGTTTCGGCCGTCGGCTTCTGCCTGGGCGGGCGCGCGGCGTTTCTGGCGGCCGCCGAGCTGACGCTCAAGGCCGCGGTCTCGTTCTACGGCGGCGGCATCGCGCCGTCTTTGCTCGACCGCGCGCCGAAAATAGGCGCGCCGATCCTGCTGGTCTGGGGCGGGCTCGACAAGCACATCACGCCGGAGGCCGTCGCGGCGGTCTCCAAATCCCTGCGCGACGCGGGCAAGCCGTTCGTCGAGGCCGTCTTCGCCGCCGGCGACCACGGCTTTCACTGCGACGCGCGCGCCAGCTATCATGCCGCGTCGGCCGCGCAGGCCTGGGCGCTGACGCTTCAGTTCCTCAAAGCCCCGGCATGAGCGCGCCGGCCGCCGCGCCGCGCGCGGAGCGCGGCGGCGAGCGCCTGGCCTTCATGGTGCGGGCTCTGCGCTACCGCAACTACCGCCTCTTTTTCGGCGGACAGATCGTCTCCCTGGCCGGAAACTGGATGACAAGCATCGCCACCAGCTGGCTGGTCTACCGCCTCACCGGCTCGGCCTGGATGCTGGGCGTGGTCACGTTCGCGGGCCAGGTTCCGTCGTTCGTCCTGGGGCCGTTTTCCGGCATGGTCGTCGACCGCGTCGACAAGCACCGCGCGCTGGTCGCCACGCAGACCTTGGCCATGGCGCAGTCCTTCGCGCTGGCCGCGATGACGCTGAGCGGCCGCGCGACCATCGCCGGGCTGATCACGTTGAACGCCTTGGACGGGATCATCACCGCCTTCGACATGCCCCTGCGCCAATCCTTCGTCGTGGAGATGATCGAACGCAAGGAGGACCTCGGCAACGCCATCGCGCTGAACTCCTCCATGGTCAACGCCGCGCGCTTGGTCGGTCCCACCTTGGGCGGCATCGTCATCGCGTGGGCGGGAGAGGGCTGGTGCTTCTTCTTAGACGGCGCCAGCTTCCTGGCGGTGATCGCGGCCCTGCTGGCCATGAGCGTGCGTCGGTCCGCGCCGCGCCCGCCGCGCGAAGACGGCGCGCTGGCCGAGATGCGCGAGGGCTGGAGCTATGTCGCGGGGCTCGCACCCATGCGCCGCATCATCGGACTGCTCGCGCTCGTCAGCCTGGTCGGCGCGCCCTATTCGACCTTGATGCCCGTGTTCGCGGGCGGCGTGCTCAAGGGCGGACCGCACACGCTCGGCCTTCTGATGGCCGCCTCCGGCGCCGGCGCGCTGCTGGGCGCGGTGTGGCTGGCGGCGCGGCGCAGCGTGCTGGGCCTGGGCGCGGTGATTCCGGCCGCGGCGGCGGCCTTCGGCGCGGGGCTGATCGGATTTGCGCTCTCGCGCGCGCTGTGGCTGTCGTGCGCGTGCCTGCTGGTCGGCGGGGCGGGACTGATGGTGCAAATCGCGTCCAGCAACACCATCGTGCAGACCATCGTTGACGACGACAAGCGCGGCCGCGTGATGAGCTTCTTCATGATGGCCTTTCTGGGAACCGCCCCGTTCGGAAGTTTGCTGGCCGGAAGCCTGGCTCAGCGTTTCGGCGCGCCCGCCACGCTTCTGCTGGGCGGCGCCGGCTGCATTCTCGGCGCGGCGGTCTTCGCGCTGGGATTAAGAGAGCTGCGCGCCGCCATACGCCCGATCTACCGCCGCATCGGCATTCTTCCTGCGTTGCCCGACCCCGCCTGACCGCCGCCGTCAACGCGCCGGAATAAAGCCCGAACGGCGTCGCTCGAGCACGACCCACGTCGGATCGACGTAGAGGTTGAAGCGCGGCCGGAAGGCGGCGTCGGCGACGGGCTTGGCGTCGAGGAAGGTCCGCGCGAAGCCCTCCTGGACCGGAAACGCCGTGACCAGGCGGCGCTCACCGCTCAACTCCAACTCGTAGATCAGCAGATAGGCGTCGTCGGTCTTGAGGCCCGGAACCGGCGCCAGCGGCACCAGATGGGTCCGCACCACGCCGGAAACCTCCGCTCCGTCCGGCCGACGCCAGCGCACGGACTCCTCGACGGCGCCCAGCCGCCGCGCGCGCGGCGCCAGCGCCGCCGCACGCGGCGGACGCGCGTCCAGGCCCGTGAGCGCGGACAGCGCCGCGGTGACGTTCGAGAGGAACTCTCCGGCCGGCGGGCGCGGAGAAAACATCCCCGCGGGCAGGCCCAGCCGCTCGTCGAGGCGCGACTCGACCCAGCGCTTGCCCTTGAGGCCGTACGCGGTCTGCAATTGGGAAAAGAGGTAGCCGTAGGTGTGCATGAGTCCCGCCGGCACGTGCTCGACGCCGGCGGTCCGCTCATGAGGAATTCCCAGGGCGTCGAGAACGCCGTCGGGAAGAATTTCCCGGTGCGCGAGCTCGTCGTAGGGCGTGCTGTCCGTCCACCAGCGCCGCGAAACGACCGCCGCGTCCTTCAGGTCTCCCGCCAATTTCGGGACGACGTCGCCCAGGTCCGCCGGTGTTTGACCGGAGGCCAGCCTCGCGTAGAGTCGCGCGTAGTCCGCGTAGCCGAGAGGACGACGCGCTCGCGCGCGCGCCGCGAACGCGCACGCCGACAGGGCGGCGGCGACCACAAAAACTGCGGCGCGGGAATCGAAGGAATTCATGCGGACAGTATAATCTATTACGCGTGTGGCGCGCCGACGCCGCGCGGAATCAAATCCCGATCAAATCGGCCGGCCTCATTTCGGGTGCGCGGACCGAAATGCGATAATCGGCCCGTGGCACCCCGCGCGCGCATACTGATCGTCGACGACACGGCCGACAACCGCCGCATCTACGGCGACATCCTGGAGGCCGCCGGCTACGCCGTGCGCGGCGCGCCTTCCGCGGACAAGGCCTTCGCGGCCGCGCTCGAATCGCCGCCGGACCTGGTGCTCAGCGACGTCTCCATGCCCGGCGGCGACGGCTTGAGCCTCCTCGCGCGCCTGCGCGGCGACCCGCGCACGGCGCGCGTGCCGTTCGTGCTGATGTCCGGCGTGCACACTCAAGTCGAGGAGCAGATCGAAGGCTTGAAAAACGGCGCCGACGATTATCTCTCCAAACCCGTCCCTCCGCCGCTGCTGCGGGCCAAGATCGAGGCGGTCCTGCGCCGCTACGCCGCGCCGGCGGACCTGGACAAGACGCTGAAGACGCACGGCCTCACTCTGGACGTCGCCGCGCGAACCGTGACAGTCGGGGGCAACCGCGTCGGCCTGACGCGCAAGGAATTCGATCTGCTGACCTCCTTCCTGCGCCAACCCGGCACGGCGTTGACGATCGCCTATCTGCTGGAAACCGTCTGGGGCTATGACCCGGAGGCCTACTCCGACCCGCACACCGTCGCCGCGCACGTCTGGACCTTGCGCAAAAAGATCGGCGCCAAGCTCGGCGCGCGCATCGTCGCCCTGCCGGGCCTGGGCTACCGCTTCGAACCCTGATTCGATCCCTGAGCGGCGGCCGCCGCGGTTGACGTCGCCGACGCGGGCGCCGTGACCGTCCCGGTCGACGGCGTCGGCGCGGAAAGTGAAGGCTCCGGCTGGGTCTGAGCGGGCCGGACTGAACGTGCGTCAAGCGCATCGGCCTCGGTTCCCCTTCCGAGACGGCGCAGGAGATGGGCATAATCGGCCCGCGCGGATTTCAGCCCGTCGGCGTCCGTTCCATCCGCGCGGCGGCCGGCATCCACCGCGCGGCGGTACAAGGCCTCCGCCTCCGCGTCGCGTCCTCGCGCTTCCTCAAACAGCGCCAGAGCGTCCAGCGCGGCCAGAACGCGGCCGTCCCCCGGGCCCAGCCGCTTCTCCTTAATTTCGAGCGCGCGCCGGTACATGGGCTCGGCGGCGTCATAAAGACCGCGCGAATGCTCGAACAACGCCAGGGCGTCAAGACGCCGGGCGACGGACAGGCTCTCGGCGCCGTCGGCCGTCTCGGCGAACGCCAGCGCGCGGCGATAGTCCGCCTCAGCCGCGTCGAGCCGTCCGAGCGAGCGCTCCAGTCCTCCCAGATCGTCCAGCCGCGCCGCGGCTTCCTCCGCCCGCGCCGGATCGGCTTGGGCCGAGGTCACCGCGCGAAGCAGGAGCGCTTCCGCCTCGGCCGAGCGGCCCTGCGCGGCGCAGACGCCCGCCAAGTAGGCGCGCGCGGCCCCGGTCTCGGGGGCGTCGGGACCCGCGCACTCCTCCCAGACCGCCAGCGCGCGGCGGTCGTAGATCTCCGCGCCCGCCGCGTCCCCCTGCGCCTCGCGCAGATCGCCCATCGCGTCCAGCGCGGCGGCCAGCGCCGCGTCGCGCCGCCCGTCATTTTCCGCGCGCGCCAGCGCGGACGACAACTCGACCTCGGCCTCCGACAAGCGCCCATGCCGCAGAGCACGGTCGCCAAGTTCCAGGCCGATGCGCGGCGCCGCGGTCGGCGCCGGCGCGGGCTTTGGCGCGGCCGGCGCGCTGCGGCGGGTGGCCACGGAGAACGGAATGGAACAGGCGCCGAGGACGGCCGCCGCCGCGCCGAAAATCAAACATCGGTATCGTAAAATCATGTGCATAAAACGACCGGATCGCGCTTGCATCGCGGAGAATCTACTGATATAATAGCACTGTCGATTTCGAACCCGTGACAAGAAATGACGGGACCGGCCCTTGGGCGATCAAAGCCCAGGGGTTTTGTGTTTCCGGGGGTCCAAGCGCTATAATCGGCCCATGAACATCCGAACCGCCCCCCTCGCTTCGTGCTTCTGCCTTTTGCTGGCCACCGCCGGCTGCGTGTCGATCGGCCGGACCTTCCCGTCGGACGGCATCAAGACCATCGCTCTGGGCAAGACGACCCAGGCCCAGATCGAAACGGCCTACGGAAAGCCCTACCGAACGGGCATCGAGGACGGCGACACCACCTGGACCTACGTCGACGACCACGTCGGCGTCTTCTCCACGCCGCGCACACGCGATCTTTTCGTGCGCTTCAACGCGGATGGCACCGTGAAGTCCTACGCCTACAACACCAATCAATAGCGCCGGCCGCGCGGGCGAATAAAAAGAAAGCCCTTAAATGACAGGGCTTTCATGAAGTATGATACGCGCATGGCGCGCATCCTTCTGGTTGACGACGACGAGCCGTTCACCGAGGTCCTGGGTGATTTCCTGTCCCGCCGCGGCCACGCCGTCTCGGCCTGTTGCGACCCTCAAGAAGCCTCCGCGCTGGCCGACAGCGCGGCGCCGGAACTGGCAATCCTGGACTTCGACATGCCCAAGCTCAACGGCCACGAACTGATGGAGAAGCTGCGCGGCCGGGAAGCCTTCGTGGAGATGCCGGTCGTCTTCTTAAGCGGCGTCGAGGCCCTGCGTTTTGCCGTGGACGTTCCCCCAGACCCGCGCGTGCGCTTCCTGCGCAAGCCCGTGGACCTGGGCGAGCTGGAAGGCGCGATCAAGGCATTGCTGGACCCCGAGGGCTGGTCCAAAAACGCGTGAGCCGGGCGGCCCTGCGCTTCGACCGGCGCGAGCTGGCGGGAGCCTTCGGCGACCTGGGGACGGATTTTCCCTTGCTCGCGGGCCTGACGCTGGCCTGCGGCCTGGACGGCGGCGCGGTGCTGGCCTGCGCCGGCGCACTGCAGATCGCGGCCGGCGTGTTCTACCGGATGCCGATGCCGGTGGAGCCGCTCAAAGCCCTGGCCGCGATCGCCATCGCCGAACGCCTGCCCCCGTCCGTGATCGCCGGCGCGGGCCTGGCGCTCGGCGCGATCATGCTGCTGCTCACCGCCACCGGGCTCTTGGACGCCTTCGCCCGGGCGGTACCCAAGACCGTCGTGCGCGGCATCCAGTGCGGCCTGGGACTCCAGCTTGCAGCGCTCGCCGCCCGGGAGTTCTTGCCCGCGGGCGGCGCGGCGGGCTGGGCCCTGGCCGCGGCCGGCGCGCTGATCGTGGTCGCGCTGGCCGGCAACGA
>JAJXVH010000035.1 GCA_021782205.1 bacterium
CGCGCCCCGCCTCGCGCGCCTCGGCGCGCGAAAGCTCGTCGCGCGCTGCCGACAGCTCGCCGGTCAGCCGCTCGCGCTCCAGCGCCGCGTCGCGCAGCTTCGACTCGGCCTCCAGCACCGCGCCCTCGTAGGACGCGCCCGCCTCGGAAAGCCGCCGCTCGAATTCCCCCGCCAGCCGTGCCAGCTCGCGCAGGCGCGCGCGCAGGGCCTCGTTCTCGCGCGCCAGATCCTCCGCGCGCGGATCGGCCGCGGCCGGCGAAGGCCGGCGCGCGGGCAAAGCCGCTTCGACTCCCGCGGGCGCGCGCGCGGACGCGTCGGGCGTCGGTTCCAGACGCGGATAGCCGTGCCAGCGCAAGTCGCCCAGCCAGTCGGGGTCGTCGTGGTCCATCGCCCCCAGCATAACCCGCACGTGTTAAATATTCAATACGGCCGGCAAGGAAATGATCCACGCGGATGTCGTCATGACGGGTATTGGGCTCAGGCTCGAACGACAAGTCTTGAGAAGGAGCGGCCTACGGCGAAGGAAGGTTTGTCCACTGCACGGGCTCCGAGCAATCGCTGGGCGCTGTCGGATTGGCTAGGACCAGGAGGTTCTCGTCACGGTAGGCCACCGTGTATCGATGGCCCGTCAAGAATGCCAGGACACGGCTCCTGGTGAAACGCTCGGATAAAGCGAGCCAACGTCTGCTGAGGATGACCCTGTCAGGCATGAATAGATTCTTTTCGAAAAACTCATCCTGCGCGGTGTCGGGCAGGTTTCGGACGTAACGCCTCATGCAAAAATAAGGAACAAGCAATCCGTCGCTCCAGACCTTGGCCTGCGGTGGCACGGTCCGCGTCGCCAAGCGCAGGGAGTCCCCCCAGGTCTCGACGATTCGGGCCTCCTCGCCGGGAAGAAACGAAGACGAGGCGAAGAAACAGGCGCTGCTCACGAGCAGGACCCACGCGATGGCACGGCTTTGCCTGCCATGAATATCCAGAAGGCGGCGCAGGCCGTGTGCGCAGGCCCAGAACAGGGGCCCCGCAACCATGGCCGCGTAGTGTCCCCACACCATGTGCTGAAAAGCAAAGTCGTCGCTCATCTGCTGGGGGAGCCAGACCGTCACGGCGGGCAGGAAATAGGCTCCCGCCGCCAGGGGAAGGAGCGCCAACGACAGGATCACGCGCGCGGGGACCAGCATCTTCGCAAATGGGTAGCAGAGCGAGGTGACGACAATCCAAGGGCGATGCACCAGAGTCCGTAGCACCTCCGCGCTCGTGCTCCCGAAAGAGGGATAATACTGCCTCCACAGGACCATCTCAGGCATCGCATACGCCCCCCGCACGCGGCGCTCAATCGCCAGCATCGCCAGCCAGCACAGGATCGAGCCGCCCATGATTCCTGCGCCAGCGAATTTTTGCATCCGGCCTCGGCCAAGCCGCAGCACGAGCATCCCGACCCCCAAGAAGGCGAAGGGCGCCTGTTCGCGGGTCAACATAAACAAGACCGCGCAGACCGCCGCCGCCGGAATGCGGCGTGATTCGAAAAAGTAGGCGCCCCAGATGAAAAGCGGGAGGGCCAGCTGGTTGCTGTCCATGAAGGATGCCGCGACATCGTGGAAGAACGGGTTTGCCCAGACCAAGAGCGCCAGGGTCCAGGCCGCAATGAGACTTCGGCAATGCAGCCTCCCGAGCAGATATATCCCGAGGATCGTGGACCCCACCGCCGCAGCTTGCGTCAAGACCAGGGCCATCACGTTGGGCCACACCCGCAGCAACGGCGCGAGCAGAGCTCCGGTCAAAGCGAAGCGTATGCCAAGATAGTTGTATTCGCCGTAGACGCTTGATATCAGTCCATGGTTGTGGGCCAGGTTCCAGGCGATGTTGCCATGGACGCCGGTATCGACCTGCAGCTGGAACGTGGCATATTGGGCTGCTTTAAGGGTGCAGACGAGCAACGGAATGCCGACGCCTAGAAGCGCTACCGGCGCCCATCTCAGGACCGGACGGCCCTCCAACGCCTGTAGCCGCGACTCGGCGGCGCTGAGCCAGTTTGGACGCGCGGTTGCCGCGCCGGCTCCGGCCAGACACAGGGTCCCGAGAATCATCCAAAGCCATTCCAACCCGAGATAAACGCCACGAGGCCAATTCATTTTTCACCAAAACATATCATATGCCTGCCGTTAAAAACGGGCTGAACCATCAATTGACTGGAACGGAGGCAATTTTCGCGGATCAGGCGATAACATTTTCTTAAACACAGTCGGACGGTATGCGTGGTAGACTAAAAGGATGGACGCCCCGAGACGACCGCTGGAGGAGGCGCGCCGCGGACTGGAGCGCGCGGCGCGCGGACTGGAGGCGCTGCGGCTGGCCGCGGGCCTTGAGGAAAACTCGGACGCAAGCTCTCCGCCGGCCGCCGGCCTGCGCGCGGCGCTGGAGCAGTCGCGGCGGGCGTTGGAGGAGCGCGGACGGGACTTGGAAGCCGCGCGGGCGCGGATCAAGGAATTGGAAAGCGCCCTCTCCGCTCCGGCCGCCGCCGCGGCGCCCGACACGGATGCGGCCTTGCGCGCCGTCCGCGCCGAGGAGGAGTTGCGCCGCGCGCGGGCGTCGCTGGCCCAGGAAAACGCGTCCTTGGCCGGCCGCGCCAGCCTGCTTCAAGCCGAACTGGTGCGCCTGGAGGCTCTGCGCCGCAAGGCCGAGGAGGCGACGCAGGAGGCCGAACGCGGACGCCGCGGCGTGGAGGAGACCTTGCGCCGCGAATTGCGCGACGCGCACGCCGCCGTGGACCGCGCGGCGGTGGACGCGGGCGCGCGCGAGGCGCGCGCGCAGGCCGAGGTTCAGGCCGTCCAGCGGCGCCTGGAAGCCGCGCTCAACCGGCTGCGGCAGTTGGAGCGCGAGCGCCGCGTCGAGAGCGAGAAGGTCCGCGCCGAGCGCGAGCGCCTGGCCGGAGCGCTTCAGCGCGCGGCGGCCGTGAACGCGTCCCTGCGCCGCGAGCTCAAGGACTCCGCCGCCGAGGCCGACTCGCGGGAGCGCCTGTTGGCCGCGCGGCTGGAGGCTCTGGAGAGGCGCGCTTCGGGACCCGACACGCCGTCGGCCTGACGCTTTACTCGCCGTCGTGGAGGGACTTCAGCCAGCGCAACTGCTCATCACGGCCGCACGAAGCCGCCAGGCACTGGGCGGCGCGCGCGCGGGTGAAGTCGAACTCCGGCAAAACCGCGACCTTGCGGTATTCGATGCGCGCTTCATCGCGGCGACCCAGGTCTTCGAGTGCCTGTCCTCGCAGGAGGCGCAACAAGGCCTGGAAGGAGTCGGGCGAGCGGCCCTCCTCGGACTCTAGCGCGTCGTCAATCCACGCGAGCGTTCCTTGAGCTTCGCCGGGCTCCAAGCAGGCGGAGCCGGACAGGCCGCAGACCAAGGTCAGCCATTTGGGCCGAAACGCCCCCCGATCCTTCTGGGCGACGGCGAAAAGGCGGCGCGCGGCGGCGCGCGAGCCGGTCGCGTCGTTGAGGTGAAAGCGCGCGAGCGTTTCCAGGAAAATGTAGTAAGGACTTTCCGGCATCTGGCCTTCCAGGCGCTCGATAAGAGGCAGAGCGGCGGCGAAGTCGCGCTTGTCGAGGATGTAGATGGACAGCAGGAACTCGGCGGCCTGACGCGCGGCGTAGCGCGACTTGTCGGCCGCGTTCCATATCTCGGCCAGGCCGCGTTTCTCGTCGCCGCGGATGCCCAGCAGGAAGCCGAGCTTGGCGATGCCGGAGAGGTTGGCGGACTGGTAATCGAACACCCCGAGCCCCAGGTCCGCGTCGAAATAATGGTCGTCGATCTTTTTGCACTTCTTGAGATTCTTGATCGCCTTCTTGCCCGCGAAATAGGCGTCGATCCAGCGGTGCTTCATGAGCCGCCACTGGCCCAGCGTGCCCAGCGCCATGCCGGAGACGAAATAACCGTCGGCGCGCACGCGCGGGTCGCGCGAGCGCGTCTCGACTTCCGCCTTGCGGATGGCCTCGTCGACGTCCTCTTCGAAAAGACCCTGCAAGGTGGGCGTGTCGGTGAAGAGGCCGTACTCTTGAGAGGACTCCCACCAGATGCCGCCGGCCTCGAACAGGTAGCCGAACGAGCTTTCGGGCTCCACTTCGATGAGCTTGCGGAAGGCCGCACGCGACTGTGCGTAGTCGAGCGAGTATAGCCGGCGCAAGCCCTCGTCGAGTTGGGCCGCGGCCACCGGATCGAGCTGGGGCCCCTCCCCCGCCGCGGCCGGCGCCGCGCGAAGGGCCGCGGCGGCGAAAGCGACGCAGACGATGAGGAGGCGCGACGCGTTCATTCGTCCAGGCGCGCGCCGCGATGCAGCTTCCAGAATTTGCGGATGTGGTCCCACCCTTCCTCGGCGGTCTCCACCATCTTGACCAGCTTCACGTCGTCCCAGTTGATCACGCCCTGCTCGGCCAGAAAGTTGAAGTCGATGGTGCGCTTCCAGAATTCCTTGCCGAAGAGCACGATGGGCAAGGGGCGTTTTTTTCCGGTCTGCACGAGCGTCAACGTCTCGAAGAGTTCGTCGAGCGTGCCGTAGCCGCCGGGAAACACCGCCAGCGCCTTGGCGCGCATCAGGAAATGCATCTTGCGCAGGGCGAAGTAGTGGAACTGGAAGCACAGCTCCGGCGTGATGTAGGGGTTGGGGTCCTGCTCGTGGGGCAAGGTGATGTTGAGGCCGATGTTCTTGGCGCCCTGCTCCCACGCGCCGCGGTTTGCCCCCTCCATGATGCCGGGGCCGCCGCCGGTCACGATGACGTATTCCAGGTCCTGGCCCGCCTGCTGGGCCTTGGAGAGAAGTCCGGCGAAGCGCCGGGCCTCGTCATACCAGCGCGACAGCTCGACTTTCTTTTCCGCCTCGGCCACGCGGCGGCGCAGCTCCACGTCGCGCGGCCTCTCGCTGAGAGCCTCCTGCGCCGACTGCAGGCGACGCTTGGACTCCTCGGGCGAGAGGATGCGCGCCGAGCCGAAGGCGACGATGGTGGAGCGGATCTTGTGCTCGCGCAGGACGATCTCCGGCTTGAGCAGTTCCAACTGCAGGCGCACGGCCCGCAGGTCCTTGCGGCGCAGGAATTCGACGTCCTCATACGCGCGCTCGTAGGCCTTCGCGGCGCGGATCTTGGCGATCAGCGCCTGCTTCTCTTCCGGCAGGAGTTCCTTCGTGGTTCGTGGGTTCATGGGAGCGGGAGGCGTCCGGGCAGCCACAGGCTCAGGGCCGGGACGTAGGTGACGAGCAGAAGGGCGGCGACCAGCAGAAGCCAGAACGGCGCCACGGCGCGGTAGAGCGCGGGCAGGGGCTTTTCAAAGCGGCGCGAGGACAAGAACAGGTTCAGGCCCAGCGGCGGGGTCATGTAGCCGATCTCCAGGTTCAGCAGGAACAGCGCGCCCAGGTGCACCGGGTCGATGCCGTACTGCGCGGCCACCGGCACGATGATGGGCACGACGATGACGATGGCCGAGAAGATCTCGATCATGTTGACGACCAGCAGGAAGACGTTGAGCAGCGCCAGGAAGCCCCAGGCGCTCGTCACGTGTGCGTGCAGGAAGGCGAACAGCCGGCCGGGGATCTCCGCGTCGATCAGGTAGTTGGTCAGGCCCAGCGCGCAGCCCAGCACGATCAAGATGGAGCCGACCAGCACCATGCTCTCGCGCGCGACCCGAGGCAGGTCGCCCCAGGCGATGTCGCCGTAGATCACGGTCTCGACGAAGACCACGTAGAACGCCATCACCGCCGCGGCGTCCGAGGCGGTGAACAGCCCGCCGTAGATGCCGCCGACCACGACGAAAGGCAGAGGAATCTCCCAGGCCGCGGCGCGCGCCGCGCGTCCGACCGCGGCCCAGGAGAATGTTCCCGGCCTCACGCCTGAGCGGCGCGCCACGACCACGGCGTAGACGGACAGCGCGGCCAGCAGGAGCAGTCCCGGCACCGCGGCGGCGGCGAAGAGCTTGTCCACGGAGATCTTTCCGACCAAAGCGTAGAGGATGATGGGCAGGCTCGGTGGAAACAGCAGGCCCAGGCTGCCCGTGGTGGTCACCAGGCCCAGCGAGAAAGTCTCCGGGTAGCCTTGTCGCCGCAGCATGGGATAGACGAGCCCGCCCAGAGCGATGATGGTGACGCCGGAGGCGCCCGTGAACGCGGTAAACAACGCGCACGCGCACAGCCCCGCCACGGCCACGCCTCCGGGCAGCCAGCCGAACAGCGCCTCGGCCAGGTCGACCAGGCGCTTGGGCGCGCCGCTGGCGGCCAGCGCGTAGCCGGCGAAGGTGAACAGCGGAATGGCGATCAAGGACGGCATGGAGGCCAGGCGCGCCAGCTCGATGATCACGGCGGTCGATTCGATGCCCGCGCCATGGAACAGCCACAGCGCCAGCGCGCCCAGCAGGGCGAACACCGGCGCGCCGGCCGCGGCAAGCGTTCCAAAGCCGAGAAGCAAAAGCGCGCTCATCGGCCCGCGGCCTCAAGCGCGGCGTCGGCGGATTTGAAAATCAGGTGCAGGCCCACGAGCAGGAAGCCGCCGGGGATGCCGGCGGCGGCGATCCAGGACGGGACCTGCACGGCGCCCACCGTCATCAGCACGTCGCCCGCGGCGCGGTCGTCGGCGGCGTAGCGCCAGGCGGCCTGCAGCAGGAGCGCGCACGTCGCCGCGCCCGCCAAAGACGCGGCCAGCCTCAGCCAAGGCTTCAGGCGCTCCGGCGCGCCCATGTTGCCCGCCTCCCAGGCGAAGTGTTTTTCCGCGGCCGCCGCCAGGGCCGCGCCCAGAAAGCCCGTCCACATCACCAGCTGCTTGAGCAAGGTGTCGGCCCAGAGCAGGCCGTCGCCGAAACGCCGCAGGACCACCTGCGCGAAGGCGAGCGTCACCATGACGCCGAGCAGGAGGACCAGCGCCGCGCCCTCGGCGCGGGCCAGCACGTCCTCAGCGCGCCGCAGTTTTGCGCGCACGGACCGCGGCCAGCTCCTTCTCGACTTGGTCGAGCAGTTCCTGCGAGTAGAGGCGTCCGACCAGGTCGCGTCGCGCCGCGCGGCCGAGCTCCTCGTAGCGGGCGTAGACCGCGGCGCCGGGCTTGGGCGCCAAAGTCAGTCCCTGATGCCGCAAGGTCTCCAGGGCCTTCGCGTTCTCGGCGTCGGTCAATTCGTTGAGACGCTTGACCTGTGCCGCCGAAACGTCCACCAGCGCGCGGCGCTGGTCCTCGGGCAGGGCGTCGAAGAACTTCTTCGAGATCAGGATGGCGCCGGTCGACTGGGCCATGGGCACCGGGTAGATGTTCTTGACGCGCTGGAACCACTGCAGGGCGACGACGCCCAGAGGCGGGCCGTAGACCGCGTCGATCATGCCCGTCTGCAGGGACTGCATCACGTCGATGATCGACAGTGGGATCGGATCGACGCCGAGGGCCTTGTAGGCGGCCGCGGCGATGGGGTCGCCCTCCCAAATCCACATCTTGGCGCGCTTCATGTCGTCGGGGCCGGCGATGGGGTTCTTGCTGAAGACGTAGACGGCACCCAGGTTCGTCCAGCCCAGCACGACGAAGCCCCCTTTCTCGACGGCGGCCGAGAATTCGGGGTTGAACTTCTCGCGCACGCGCTGGAGCTCCGCGCCGGAGCGGAACAGCCACGGCGCGTCAAGCAGGCGGACCGAGGGCGCCACTTCTCCCAGGCCCACGCCGGTGAACCCCCCGGCCTGGAGCTGGCCGATGCGGATCTTCTTGACCACGTCCGTCTCGTCGCCCGCGACGGAACCCGGGTAGAACTTGAACTTGAGCCGGCCGCCGGTCTTGGCGGACACGTCCCGGGCCAGGTCCTTCATCACGTTCATCCACGTGGAGCCCTCGGGCGCCAGCGTGGCGAACTTGATGGTCCGGACTTCCTCCGCGCGCAGGGGTGCGGCGAGCAGGACGGCGGCGAGGGCGATTTTAAAAATAGTCATCGATCTTCTCCAATAGAACGGCCGCCTTGCGCTTGGCGGCCTCGTCGGTGAGCCGCGCCTCGGGCAAGGTTCCGGCCGGAGCCGAGGCCACCGCCTCAAGCAGGCTCTTGAACAGATCCTTGTCCTGAACGGCCACCGCATACCAGCGCGCTTCCATCACGGAATTCATCAGGTAGCGGTCCTGCGTGGACTTGCGCGCGTCCGTGAAGCGCTTGAGCGCCTCCTTGGGATCGCCGCCCAACAGGGGCGGACGCGAGGCGTAATAGACCCCGAAGAACAGATCGGCGCCGTCGAAATGATAGCCGGGCGAAAGTTCGGCCGCGCGCGTCATCAGCGCCGCGACCTTGGGCAGGTCGGCCACCTCGGCAGGGTCGTCGCGCGACAGGTTGATCTCCCCCGCCCAGCAGAACGCGGCCCAGAACAAGTCCGGCGCGTCTCCTTTGGTCGCCGCGCCAAGCGCTGCGGTCACGTCGTCGAGCGGCTTGTCGGCCAGCCCGCGCAAGGAGGCCTTGCGCGCCAACGCCGTCAGCGCGAAGTCTCGGCCGCGGCGGTAGAGGCCCTTGGCGCGCGCGGGCGCGGCGTCTTCATAGAATAGGAACGCGCCGCCGCCGAAGCTTTCCGCGGCCAGGCGCAGGAGGCCGCGGTCATGCGGGGCGGAGGCGAGCAGGGCCTCGATGAGCTTCATCTGCGCCGGGGCCGCCTCGCGCGCCAGATCGTAGTCGGGCTCGTCCAGCGCGCTGGCGCGGCCGCGCACCAGCGCGTCGCGCGTGGCGCGCACCCCCACGCGGTCGACCGCGGCGCAACCCGATAGGAATGCGGCCGCGGCCAGCGCGCAGGCGTGTTTTTTCAGCGCGGACATGGGCGGCATCCTACAAAATCCGTGGGCGCGCGGTCGCCGTGAAGGCCTCACGCGCGGCGCAGACGCGCGAGGACCTGGGCGGTGGACGACGAGCGGTTGAGGGTGTAGAAGTGCACGCCCGGCGCGCCGCCGTCGAGCAGGGCCCGGCATTGCCGCGCGGCCCACTCCACGCCGACGGCGGCCACCTTCGCGGGGTCGTCCTGGACGCGCGCCAGGCGCGCGTCCAGCTCCTCGGGGATGCGCGCGCCGCACAAGGCGGTGAAGCGCTTGAGCTGGGCATAGCCGGTGACGGGCATGATGCCGGGCACGACGGGCACGTTGACGCCCGCGGCGCGCGCGCGGGAGACGAAGGCGAAGTAGTCGGCCGCGTCGAAGAAGAGCTGGGTGATCGCCCAGTCGGCGCCGGCCGCGGCCTTCTCGGCGAAGCGCGCCAAATCCTCTTGCGGCGAGGGCGACTGCGGGTGCTTTTCGGGATACGCGGCCACGGCCAGCTTGAATCCCCCCCGCGCCCGCGCCAGGCGCACCAGCTCCACCGCGTGCGCCAGCTCCGAGGGGGCATCCGCCGCGTCCTTGGGCGCGTCGCCGCGCAGGGCCACCAGATGGCCGATGCCGAGCGCCGCGAGGCGGTCCATGATCGCGGCAAGCTCCGCACGCGTGTGCGCCACGCAGGTCAGGTGGCAGGCGGTGGTCAGTCCCGTCTCGCGCTGGAGGCGGCCGGCCGCCTCCACCGTGCGCTCGCGCGCGCTGCCGCCGGCGCCGTAGGTCAGCGTGATGAAGTCCGGCGCCAGGTCCTTGAGCGCGCGCACCGACGCCACGAACGCGTCCAGGTCGTCGGGCGCCTTGGGCAGGAAGAACTCGAAGGAGAACACCGGGCGCGCGGCGCGCGCGTAGGCCTCAGGGATGTCGATCACGGGGGCGTGATTCTAGCAAACGGCGGCGCGCGCCGCTAACGGACCATTTTCACCAGGTCCCAGTTGAAGTACCAGGTGAGGAGAATCTGCGGGCCGTTCTGGTCTTGGTGGAGAAACGGATAGCGACGCACGGCGTATTCCACGTAGAGGTCCACCGCGCCGCGCTTGAACTGGACGCCGGCGGTCGGCCCGTATTCGTTGTAGTATTGGGTGTTCAGGCTACGCAGCATCCAGTCGAAGCCGCCGAAGGTCTCGAACGTGACGCCGCCGGGCAGTTTTATCCAGTCCACGCCTTGCTCGATCCAGCCCATGCTGCCCAGGCCCTCGATGCCGTTGAAGTCCTTTTCGGCGCGGGTCCAGAGCGCCAAAGGCGTCGCCAGCGCGCGATGCTCTCCCCAATAGGGCACGCCCGTCCAAGCCGCGAGGTCGCGCGTGCCGAAGTAGGACGCGTAGATCACGTAGTCGTGCGTGGTCTGGGACAATTGTGAATAGTTCTCGATCTGATACTCCCCGCCGAGCGTCAAGTTTCCGCGCGAAAACGAGACGCCCGCGTAAGGCCCGTCCGCGTCGAAATACTGCTGATTGGCCGAGCGCAGGCGCCAGGAGTAGCCGACGTAGGTGTCGAAGACGACGTGCTCCGGCAACGCGAACCAGTCGACGCCTTGCTGGGCGTAGCCCATGGTGGTGTTGCCGTCGAAGCCGGTGAGGTCGCGCGAGGCGTTGCCCCAGGTGGAGCCCGGGTAGCCGAGCGGTTCCCACGCGCGTGCGGGAGCCGCCGAGGCCGCGAGGAGAAGCAAGGCGGCGGCGTGCGCGCGCAAGTTCATTGAGCGGCCTCCGCGGCGGTCGGCGCCGCGTCCGCGGGCAGAGGACGCCAAGTCTTGTCCTTGCCGTAGAGATAGTAGGCTCCTTGGAAACGGAACACCTTCCATTCTTGCGTTTCGGACAGGAAGCCCGTCTCGGGCAGCTCCGCCACCGCCTTATCGAGCCGTGCCGGGTCCGCGGCGACGTCCGGATCGGGCAGGACGTCGGCGATCAAGCGGGCCAGCGCCAGATAGCTGATCGGCTCGCCGCTCCTGCGGCCGGCCGGCGCGCCCGTAAACGCCGGCCCCACGAAGCGGACGGCGACGGGCACGCGCGTGATCGCGGGCATGGGAATGTCGCGCAATTCGCTGGCCTGAACGCTGGAGCCGCGGATGGCGCGGCCATGCTCGGGCACGATGAGCACCAGCGCGCTGTGCCCGGACGCCGCGATCGCGGCGCACAGCGCGTCCACGTCCGCGCCCAGATCATCCAGGGTTTTCACGTACAATGGAAGCTGGGGGCTCTTCCACCAGCCGGGACGATCTTCGTGGACTCCGCCGTGCAGGGAGACCGTGTTGTAGAACAGAGCCGCGCGGGGCTCTCCGGAGCGCAGGCGCTGCTGCCACCAGCGCTCCAGCACGTCGCCGTTGCCGTAGATCGGGTGATTGTCGAAGTTGAGCAGCTTGGGCGCAAGGCCCGCGACGGACAGCGGCTCGTCGAGTCCGGCCATTTTCTGCAATTCGCCGGCCATCTCGAAGTAGTCCTTTTCGGTGTTCATGGCGGCGTAGGTTTTGAAGCCGGAGGCGCGCATCTGCCCCAGCAAGCCGCAGTCGGCAGGCCATGGATCGTAGAGGCCGGGGTGCTCGATTTGCCCGCATGGGGCGCGCAGCAGGCGCAGCGCCGCGGGAGTGCTATACGATGTCGCCGAGTTGAAGCCGGTGAAGACGTAGGACGACCCCGCCAGCAAGCGCGGGTTCTTCACGCCGACCGCATCCAGGTCGTCCCACGACAATGAGCAGATGTGGATGAGGATCACGTCGAAAGGCTTGCCGGCGGCGGGCGGCAGATGGACTAATCGCGAATGCTCGGAATCGTAGAAGTCACGCACGGCCGCGGAGACGGCGTCGCGCGGCTCGCGCAGGCTCTGCACGGGCACCAGGAGCAGGGCCGCCAGCACGAACGGCGTCGCGAACAGGCCGCGGCGTCCCGCGTAGACGAACAGGGCGAGCACCACGGCGGACGCCGCCAGCCCGGCGAGATGTACGGAAAAGCCCGCGAGGAACTGGCGGACAAAGCCGCTGGTCAATACGTCGGGATTTTTTAAGACGAAGCGGACTGAGTAGAGGAACGGCGGCAGGTAGGAGTCGTACCAAAACAGCGCGAAGCCCAGAACGACGCACGCGGCCGCGCACAAGGCGCGCCAAGGCTTGGGCAGGGGCTTGGCCCGCGGAGTGAGCGGCATCACGAGGGCAAACAGCCCTAAATTCCAAAGGAAATGCAGCCGCACGGCGCCGCGGAAGTGCAGGAATATCTTCACCACGAAATAAAAGGCCCACAGCCAGGGGGTCATGAGGCGGACTCCAAGGCCTCAAATACCGGGCGTACGCGCAACCGGTCGGGGCCGCGGAACTTGAGCGTGAACGCATGGCGATCGGCTCCGCCGCCGGCCAGGCCGGCGATTTCGACGCGCACGTCGATGCGGCCGCGACCCCGGTGCGGCAGGCGGAGGATCAGTTCTCCAACCGGTTCGATTCCGTCTTCCCAGGAAGCGACTGCATGATCGTCGTGCAGTTCTTCAAGATGAACGCGCAATGTGCCGTTGCGGTGCAGGAGTTCGGCGAAGGCGTTGGCGGCCATGCCGCGCCGCCGCAGGCGCTTGCGCAGGGCCGACGAGGCGATGTGGGCTAGCGCGGCCGCCGAATGCGTGTCCGGACGCCGGACTTGCTCCCAGCTGTCGGGACGGCAGAACAGCAGGCGTACGATCTGTTCGCGTTCGAATCTGGACGCGGCCACGAACTCCAGGCCGACGGCGGTCGCGCCGTCCTTGCCCCACCGGCTACGGCGGACTTCCGCGGAGATGATCGCGGCGGCTCGGCCCTCTCCGATCCTGACGACGACGTGCTTGGGCAGGCGGTGCCGTCCGGGAAGGGACGCTCGCGCGCCGGTTTCGCTCAAGTCCAGCGTTCGCCCGTGTATCGGCACATCGCCGCCGTAGACGGCGACGGGTAGGAAACGCGGCAGGCGTGGAGCCGTGCGGCGCCGGGGAAGCTGACGGGCGGCTTCGATGGCGGCCGCGACGAGGATGAAGTTGAAGACCGTCCAGATTCCACTCAGGGCGTATGCGTCCAAGGACATCGTCCGTCCCATGAAGTGATAGGTGGCCTTGATGATGCCCGCGACGAGCAGCGCTAGCAGGATGATATGCGGCAGAACGTGCACGTGCGGCAGATTCGAGCGCGGACCATCCTTGAGGCCTTTCGGGGTGACGTTGAAAACGACCTTCTCCGGGCGGAACACGGCGGCGAGAGAGGCTCCGGCCAGGGCGAAGACGCTGGCGGTCTCGTAGACGTCGGACCAAAAAGGGCTGCGATATTCGCGGCTGATTCGGTTGAAAATAAAATGAGAGGCCGCGTAATGCGGCAGGAAATACCAGAGCAGCACCCACGGGCTAGCGACGATGGGATTGATGTTCAATAGAAGAAACGACAACGGCGCCAATAGATAGATCAGTCGCGCCCACGCGTGGAAGAAATAGAGCAGGGACGCGATGTAGGCGAGGCGTTGGCGCAGGCCTAGACCCTTCTTGATGAAAGGATTGTCGAGGAAAAAAAGCTGGACGCCGCCGCGCGTCCAGCGCATGCGCTGGATCAGGTAGCCGGAAAAATCCTCGGGCGACAGGCCGGCCGAAAGATTCTTGCGCAGATAGAGAGAGTTCCAACCGCGCGACTGAAGCTCCATGCCCGTGTGCAGGTCCTCGATGGCGCAATCGACGCGAAAGCCGCCGATGTCTTCGAGCGCGCTCCGGCGGAACACAGCCGCGCTGCCCGCGAACACCGTGGCATTGGCTGAGTTCCGCCCGGACTGGATGAGCTGAAAGAACAAATCCTGCTCGTGCGTGACCTCGTTGTCGAGGATCAAGTTCCTTTGGTAGCAGTCGGGATTGTAGAAATGATGTGGGGTCTGGACGAAGGCCAGGCGCGGGTCTTGTTGAAAATAACCGACCGTCTCGCGGAGGAAGCTGCTGACCGGCATGTGGTCCGTGTCGAGAAGAAGAAGGAGCTCTCCGTGGGAATACCCCAGGGCGTTGTTTTGGTTGCCGGCCTTGGCGTGCTCGCGCTTCTCGCGACGGATGTAGTGCGCTTCATAGAGCGCGGCCAGTTCGGCGACCTCGGGGCGGCCGCCGTCGTCCAGCACGTATAATGTCAACTTACCGCGCGGATAGTCGATTGCGCGGCAGGCGATCAAGGTGCGCCGAAGAATCTCGACCGGCTCGTTGTAGATCGGGATCAATACGTCGACGGTCGGAGGCGCTCCTGACATGGGTGCTGCGTCCGGAGTGCTCTGATCGGCGGCCTGCAAAAAAAACAGGAGCACCGAGATGAAGCCGTAGCACTCCGCCCCGAGCAGCAGGACGCTGACGAACAGGGAAAGATCGCTGTCGTAGTTCAGCGTCCGGGTCGCGCGCCAGACTAGGTAGCGCAGGCTCAGCGCGACGCTGAGAGCGAGCAAGACCCATCGCGCGGCGCGGGCGCTCCGGCCGGTGAAATGGGGCGTTTTTATCAACGCACGAGTATACCAGGCGCCTGGAAAAGTGTCGACGAAAGTAGCGAAGAAATTGCGAAAACTGAGGTGACGGTTCAGGTGGAGGGCTTGCCGCCGGCCGCCTTCGCCTGCGCTTGCTCGATGAGGCGCCTGTACTCGTCGACCAATTGAGGATCGGTGTTGAGCAGGCTCGCGGTGCGGTAATCGGCGGCGGCGTTGCCGTATTTTCCCTCCGTCTCCCAAGTCGAGGCGCGGTTGCGGTAGGCGCGGTCGGACAGGGGATCGAGAGCGACCGCGCGGCTGAAGCTTTCGATTGCGTCGTCGCGGCGGCCCAGCGCCAATCGCCCCAGGCCCAGGCCCACCTGCGCGCGCGCGTCGAGCGGGTCCTCGGCCACGGCCAGTTCGTAATTCTCCAGCGCCTTGTCGAACTCCTTGAGGAAGTAGTGCGCGTTGCCGGCGCGCAGGTGCGTCTCGGCGTTTTTCGGCGCGATCTGCAGGGCCTTGCCGAGTTCGGTCAGGGCGTTGGCGTAGGCGCGGCGCAAGGTCAGCACGACGGCCAGGCGCACGCGCGGGTCGGCCGCGTCGGGTTCCAGCTCCACGGCGCGCAGCAGGTCGGTCTGCGCCGCTTCCAAGGAATCCTGCGCCGCCAGCGCCAGCGCGCGCCCCACGTAGGCGTCGGCGTTGTTGCCGTCCAGTTCCAGCGCCTTGGTGTATTCGAGCACGGCCTTGTCGTCCTGGCCCGCGCTCTGCAGCGCGTCGCCGCGGGCGATGTAGGAGTACGGATCGCGTCCATCCTGCTGCATCTGCGCGTCGAAGGCGATCACCGCGGCCAGGTAGTCGCGGCCCGTGGGGTGGCCGGCGGCGAAGCCCAGGTAGGGGCTGTTGACCGACGGGTCCATGTCGAGCGCGGCCAGGAAGGTCCGGTGCGCGTCGCGATACTGGCGCAGCGCGACTTGGGACGCGGCTTTGGCCAGCAGGGCCTGTGGCCGGCGCACGCCCAACTGCCAGGCCGCGTCGACGTCCTCGATGGCGGGGGCGTAGCGCTTGAGCTCGAACTGGGTCAAGGCGGATTGCAGGTAGGCGGGCCCGTATTGCGAGTCCACCGCCGCGGCGCGCGCGCAATCCTGCGCCGAGGATTTCAAGTCGCCGTCCACGCGTTCGGCCTGGCACAGCCATGTCCAAGCGTCCTTCTCGTTCGGGTTCAGCTCCACGGCGCGGCGCAAATCCGGGAGCGCGGACTTGAGGTCGCCTAGGCCCGCGTAGGCCAGCCCGCGTTCGGCGTAGATGTACGGGCGCGCGCCGTCGGCGGCGAGGGCCTGGTTGAAGTCGCGCACGGCTTGCTCGTCGTCGCGCGCGCGCAGGCGCATGGAGCCGAGCTCCTCGTAGGTCGCCGCGCTCTTCGGGTCGTCCTCGATGGACGCCTCGATGTCGAGCTTGGCGCCGACGTGGTCGCCGAGCAGGAACTTCGCCTCGGCCCGCGCGGCCAGCACGCGCGCCGCGGGGCCTTTGAGCGTCAGAGAGTCGCTGAAGTCCGCGACGGCTCGTTGGTACTGGCGCGCTTTGATGTCGAGCATGCCCAGGTTGAAGCGGTAGGCGGGATCGCCGGGCTGGAGTGCCACGGCCTTGCGCACGTCGGCCAAGGCCTTGTCGTAGTCGGCATAGGCGTTGGCGCGCAGGGCGCCGCGGCCGTTGTAGGCGTCGGCGTCATTCGGGTCGGCCTCCACGGCGGAGTCGAAGTCGGCCTGCGCAAGCTCGGGCTTGCCGCGCGAGGCGTAGAAGCCGGCGCGCGCGACCAATGCCGGGGCGTCTTTCGGCGCCAGGCGCACGGCGCGCGTCAGGTCGGCCAGCGCCTCGGCGTCATGGCCGAGGCGTGCTTGCAGTTGCCCCCGCGCGACCAGGAGGTCCGGCGAATCGGGCTGGAGCTTGAGCGCGGCGTCCAGGTCGGCCAGGGCTTTCTTCGGTTTCTTCTGCGCCTCCCAGGCCTTCGCGCGGCGCGGCAGGGCCTTCACGGGCAGGCCCAGGTCGGCGGCGCGGCCGTAGGCGGTAACGGCGTCGCTCCAAAGCTGCAAGGACATGTAGCGGTCGCCGATGGCCAACGCGGCTTTCGGCGCGAGTTTGGGCGAGGACAGCGCGTTGCGGTCGTCGGCGAGCGCTGCGGCGCGTTCGCCCGCGCTCCAGTGGGCCTCGGCGCGGTTGAAGTAGGGCGCGTAGTCCTGGGCGTCGGCGCGCACGGCCTCCTCGAAGTCCTTGAAGGCGGCGGCCTTGTCGCCCTCGCGCAGGCTCAGCGCGGCGCGGCCCAGGAAGGCGAACTCGTAGGACGCGTCGAGCGCCAGCGCGCGGTCGTAGGCCTTGCGCGCGCGCGCCAGGTCGCCGCGGCGGGCCAGCGCCGCGCCGAGCAGGCCGTAGGCGATGGGAAAATCTTTTTGCGCCCGCAGGGCGTCGGTGAGGTCTCCGATCGCGCCGTCGTAGTCGCCGGACTCGTAGCGCAGGCGGGCGCGCGCGTACAGCCACAGCGGGACCTGCCCCCCCGCCTTCAGCGCGGCGTCCAGGTCGGCTCGCGCCTCGGGGAATTTGCCCAGTTCGATCCAGACCCGCGCGCGGGCGGCCAGCGTGTCCGGCGCGCCGTTGGAGAGGCGGACCGCGTCGTTGAGGGCGGCCAGCGCCTGGTCAGGGCGGTCCAGCAGGAGGAGCGCTCCCCCCTGCGCGGCCAGGTCCGCCGCGCCAAGTTTGCCGCCGCCCAGTTCGGAGAGCGCGCGCTGGGCGTCGCTTTTGCTTCGCGCGGGGTCGCCGAGCACGTTCCAAATCCGCGCGCGCAGTTCGTAGGCCGCGCCGGTGCGCGCGCTGGACAGGGACTGGCCGACGGCGCGCAGGGCGTCCTTGAATTCGCCGCGACGGTAGTCGGCCTGCGCGGCGGAGAGTTCCGCGGCCGCGTCGCGCCGGGCCGAGGAGAACGCCCGGGCGGGTCCCGCGCAAAACACCAGCGCGGACAGGAGTGCGGCGAGGGGCTTCGGGGTCATCGCAGAAGGGAGTGTGACGCTTTGTTGTTACAAATTCAAGACAGCGCTCGGTTGCGGACGCTGAGCGCCGCGGCGCGCAGCCAGGGCGCCGCGGCCCAAGCCGCCAGGCAGGCGACGCCCCAGCCCACGACGGCCGCGGCGAACGCGCGCGGCCGCGCCCGCGCGCGCGCCCATTCCAGCCCGCAGACCGCCAGCAGGACGGTCAGCGGCGCGTAGCTCTCCCGGTGGCGCGGAATCATCACGCCGGCCAGGCAATACACGGCCGTGAAGTAGGCCAGCGTCAGCCCCAGCGGGCGCCGGCGCGGGTCGCCGCGCACGGCCCACGCGCCCAGGAGCGCGAAGGGCGCGAGGAAGACGAACGTCGGGTCGAGCGCCGGCGAGAACGGGTAATAAAGGAGCGCGAGATTGAGCGACAACGCCTTGAGCACGGTCGCGGGCCGCGTCGAGGCGAAGAACTCGCGCGTCCTCGCGGCGTAGAAGTCCATGCGCGCCAGCTCCGCGGCTTGCGCCGGCGCGTGCTCCCAGTGCGGCCCGCCCAGCCGCTCCTCGACGGTGCGCGCCACGCCCCAGCCGTAGAGGTTGAACGCCCCGGCCGTGGTGGTCAGCACCGGGCGGCCGAGCGCGCGCGCGTTGCGCGCCCCCCACGCGCCGGCCGCCAGCAAAGTTGCCGCCAGGAAAGCCGCGCCCGCGGCGGGCCGCGCGCGGCGGGCGACGTAGAGGGCGGCGAGCGCCGCCCAGGGCCCGCATTCCGGGCGCAGGAGAAACGCCCCCGCGGCGGGCAAGCCCGCGAGAGCGGCGCGGCCGGGCTTGAGCGCGCGGTCGTCGGCCAGCAGCCACAGCGTCAGCGTCAGGCACAGCGCCGCGGGCGCTTCGGTCAGCAGACGCGCGCAGGGTTCGATCAGGTCCCAGCTCAGCGCGGCCAGCAGTCCCGCCGCCAGCGGCCACGGCGGCGGCGACCAGCGCGCGGCAAGTGAGGCGACCAGCACGCAGGTCAGCGCGCCGAGCAGGCACTGCAGGACCTGCGTCAACAACGGCGAACGGCCCAGCGCGGCGTATTGCGCGGCGAGGAGGAGCGGATAGCCGGGCATGCGCGAGGCGCGCTCGCCGTCGGCGTTTTCGTAGCGGCCGCTCTCCACCAGGGAAACGGCGTAGGCGTGGTAGTCCGCGGCGTCGCCCGCGCGTTCGGCCTCTCCGCGGCCGGTCCAGGCCGCGGCCAGCAGGCGGGCGGCCAGCGCGACGGCGAAGACCGCGATCAGCGCGCGCCGCGGCGGCGGCGCCGCGCTAGAGATAGAAGTCACGCACCCAGCGGTGCCGGGACAGCTCGGCCAGTTCGCGCGCGTCGAAGTAGCGCCCGTCGGCGGCGCGGACGTTGGAGCGCACGTGCGTGGCGCGGCGCATGCCGGGGATGACGGTGGCGACCGCGTCGAAGCTCAGGCAGAACTTGAGCGCGGCGACGGCCAAGGTCTCGGCCTTCGGCCCGATGGCGGCGACGGTCAGCTTGTCGGCGCGCGCGCAGGTCTCGGCCAGGCGCTCGCCGCCGAAGTAGTGCGAGCGGAAGTCCTCGGGCTCGAAGCGGGTCTCGCGCGTCAGCGTGCCGGTCAGTCCCCCCTCGTCGAACGGGCAGCGCGCGATGACGCCGACGCCGCGCTCGCGGCACAGCGGCAGGAGGCGGTCGGCGGCGCGCTGGTCGAACAAATTGAAGAGCACCTGGACGACGGCGATCTTGCCGGTCTTGACCAATTCCAGCGCGGACTCCGGGTCGTCGTTGTTGATCGACGCGCCCCAGCGCCGCACCTTGCCCTCGGCCGTCAGCGCGTCCATGGTCGCGGCCAGCTCCGGCCACAGCGGGTCGCGCAGCCATTCGTCGCGCCAGACGTGCAGTTGAAGCAGGTCCAACCCGTCGCCGCCCAGGTTGCGCAGGCTGCGCTCCGCGCACAGCCGCACCCACTCCGGCGAAAACACGTGCGCCAGCCGCGCGCGCGGATGGCCCGGCCACTCCATGTTCTGCGGCGGCACCTTCGTGGAGACCGTCGCGCGCCTTCCCGCGTCCTTGAACGCGCGCGCGATCAGCCGCTCCGAGTGGCCGCGTCCGTAGGCGTAGGCGGTGTCGAAGTAGTCCACGCCCGCGTCCAACGCCACGCGCAGGGACTCCAAGGACTCGCGGTCGTCCGTGCGCCCCCACATGGACTTGCCGATGCCCCAGCCGCCGAAGCCGATCTCGGACACGGACGGTCCTCCGTTTCCGAGCGGTCGGTGCGGCATCTTCAGCGCGGCTTCGTGGGCGGGCATGGCGGAGATATTATAGAAAACCTCAACGCGTCACTTCGACGCGCAATCCCACGGACGCGATGACTTCGGCGACCGCCTCGCAGCGTTCCTGAGGACCTTCGTAAACCACGGCGGAGCCTTTGGAGTGCACTTCCCAGGACAATGCGCGCGCGCGCGACAGCGAACAGCGCGTGGCCTGCATCACGATTTTTTCGACCTCGTCGAAGGTGTGGCAGGCGCAGTTGAAGAGGACGGTCTTCCAGGGCTCGCCGCCGGTGCCGACGTCCTCGTCGGCGCGCGCCTGGCGCTCCGCGGCCACGGCGGCGCGGGCCACGTCAGCCTCGAGCGCGGCGGCGCGGCGCGGTCACAGGCCGATCCACTGCAGGGGCTTCCATTTTTCCACGGCCTCGATGCGCTCGCCGTCGCGGCGCAGGCGGAAACGGCGGCGCAGGGCGCGGCCGTCGCCGCGCAGGGCGTCACGCTCGTCTTCCAGAAGGCCCACGCGCTCCTGATGGGCCATGAAGTCCACGAAGGCCAGAGCGTCGGCGATGGTGGGCGCGGCGCCGCGCGGCTGGGCGTGCGGCGCGTAGGCCAAAAACAACGCGCGGTAGCGCGTGCCCAGCAGGCGCACGGTGCGCGGCAGGTGTTCGGCGGCCTTCCAAAGGCGCGCGACGGGCTCTGCGGTGGCGTCCATCTCCGGGCAGTTTAGCAGGTCCCGCCGAAGCCGTCAAGCGTACGTCATCCGGGGGTGTGGACAAGTGGATAACTCCGGGGATAGTCATCATTTCGTCACAACGGTGCCAGTCTTTAGGACGTTATTTCCCTCTGTGGAATAAATTCTAAAGCATGGCACCGGTGTTCAGGCGGCCTTGGCCGTTTCTAGGTCTTTAGACCCAAAAATATGCGGCCAAGTCGTTGCTGGAAACGGCCGAATTGGTATCATCACCCATGGCCCTCCTGGAGGTCTTCGCCGCGGACGGGGCTTTGGCGCGGGTATTGCCCGGCTGGGAGCCGCGCGCGGCGCAAGAAGAGATGGCGCGGGCCGTGGGGCAGGCGCTCGACTGCGAGGAAGGCCTGGTGGTGGAGGCCGGAACCGGCGTGGGCAAGTCCCTGGCCTACTTGATTCCGGCGGCGCTGTGGGCGGTGCGCGGCGCGCGGCGGGTGCTGGTGTCCACGCACACGCGCGCGCTTCAGGAACAGCTCATCGGCGGGGACCTGCCGGTGGTGGCGCGCGTGCTGGCGGAGCTGGGCCTGCCGCTCAAGTCCGCCATGCTGATGGGCGCGGACAATTATTTGTGCGTGCAGAGGCTGACGAACCTGCGTCTGCGTCCGGACGCGGCGTCCGGCGAATGGGCCGAGACGTTGACGCGCTTGGACGCGTGGTCGCGCGACGCGCAGAGCGGGCACCGCTCCGCCTTGCCCGAGGCCCTGCCGCAAAGCCTGTGGGAGCGCGTGGCGCGCGACACCGACGTGTGCCTGGGTCCCGCGGGTCCGGCGTGGGAGCGCTGCCTGTGGCGGCGCGACCGCGAGCGCGCGGAAAAGGCGCACATCGTGGTGGTCAATCATGCGCTCCTGCTGTCCGGCGCCCGCCTGCCCCCCTTCGACGCGTTGATCATCGACGAGGCGCACAATTTGGAAGAGGCCGCCACGTCGCGCTACGGCAGCGAGGCGTCGCTGGGCCGCGTGGTGGCGTTGACCGACGAGGCGCGGCTGGCCGCGCGGCTGTCCGGCGACGCGGCGCTTGCGGACGCGGCGGACGCGGCGCAGGCGGCGGGCGCGGAATTCCTGCGCGGCCTGGCGCAGGACCACGGCCTGAGCGGAGCGGAAGACGAGGCTTCGGGACGTTTATTGGAATCCGCGCCTTCGTCCGCGCCCGCGGCGCTTCTGACGCTGGAGCAGGCTCTGGCATCGGGCGCCGCCGCGGCGGAAGGCCGCGCGTGGGAGGCCGACCTGCGCTCCCTGCACGCGCGCGCCGCGCAATTGGACGCGGACCTGGCCGCGATCTTGAAGCCCGCGCCCGCGACCGCGCGCTGGGTGGCGTGGGGCCGGCGCGGGCCGGAACTGCGCGCCGCGCCGCTGGACGTGGGCCGCCGTCTGGCCGAGGGCGTGTTCTCTCGCGGCGTGCCCACGGTGCTGACCTCGGCCACGCTCGCCTCCGGCGACGGACTTAAAGGCTTCAAGACGCGCGTGGGCCTGCCCGACGCGCGCGAGCTGGCGCTGGATTCCCCTTACGATTACCGCACGCAGGCCGCGCTGTGGTGCGTGGACGGTTTGCCCGATCCCAAAGACGAGGCCGAACACGCCGCGGCCGTGGCCGCGACGTGCGCGGAGATCGTGGCGCGCGTGCCCGGCGGCGTGTTCCTTCTTTTCTCCAGCTGGAAACTCCTCAAGAAGGTGCACGCGCTCCTGCGCCGGAGGATCAAAAACCGTCCGGTGTGGGCGCAGGGGGCTGCGGGCCACGAGGCCCTTCTGGAACAATTCGCAGAGGCCGGCGACGCCGTCTTGCTGGGCGTGGACACCTTCTGGCAGGGCGTGGACGTGCCGGGGCCGGCGCTGTCCTGCGTGGTGCTCGTCAAGCTTCCTTTCTCCAACGTGGGCTCGCCGCTGGAGGAGGCGCGGCGCCGCTACCTGGAGGAGGAGGGCGGCGATTATTTCCGCGACTGGTCCCTGCCCAAGGCGGTGATGAAGTTCCGCCAGGGCTTCGGCCGCCTCATCCGCTCCGGCCGCGACCGCGGCGCCGTCGTCTGCCTGGACTCGCGCCTTCTGCGCAAGGGCTACGGCAAAGCCTTTCTTTCATCCTTGCCGCCGTGCCGCCGCATCGAGGGCCTGGACGAGCTGGCCGCCTTCTTTACTCCGCGCGCAGACGAGACAACTCCGGCTTGAGCCGCGAGATCTCCGCGTCCATCTCCCCCCGCCACATCCGCGCGTACATCCGAAAGTCCGCGCGCAGCGACAGCAGAGGAGAGCGGAACGTGGCCGGACGATTTTTCTCGAAGAAGAAGTGCCCCACCCACGCCGGCGCGTAACCCGCCGCCAGCGCCGCGGCCAGCAAGGCGGGAACGCGCGCGGCCGCGGCGAGCGCCAGCAAGGCCAGCCCCGCCGTGGTGCCCGCGAAATGCAGACGGCGGTTGACCGCGTTGAGGTGCTGGGAAACGTAGAACGGCCAGAACTCGTCAAGCGTCGAGTGCCGGCCGTTCATGTTTAGATTCGGAGAGGGAGGGATTCGAACCCTCGATACCCGTTTGCACAAGTATAACGGTTTAGCAAACCGTCGGTTTCAGCCGCTCACCCACCTCTCCAGAAATTGGGAAACCGCTTGTAGAAGTCTATACTTTTTCCGGGCGCAAAGGTAGTCCGGAGTGGTTTTCTCGACGAAGAAAATGGTTTTTCGAACCGTCGGCTTTTGGGCTCCGCCAAGAGATATTTCGAGGAGAGGGCCCTCCGAGCGCAACACTTAGCAAAAGCCGATTCAGGACAAAGTGACCACTTTTGTGACCACTTTGGACCGGCGCGTGGATCGGGGTGCCCTTGAACGCTGTCAGAAAACCGTATACATATTTCTGACGGCAGGAACGCGACCATGTCCAAGGTATTTTTTACGAGCGACACTCACTTCAATCACGCGAACGTGATCAAGTATTGCGCGCGTCCCTTCTCGTCTCTTGACGAGATGAACCGCGAGATGATCGCGCGGTGGAACGCGGTCGTCGGGTCTAAGGATACGGTCTATCACCTGGGCGACTTCGCCATGGGGCAGGCATCCGATTGGCCGGGCTTCCTGCGGCAGCTCAACGGCGCCAAGAAGATCCTTATCCGCGGCAACCACGATCGCAGCGCCAGGCAGATGCTGGAGGGCGGCTTCAGTGCGGTCCATGAGAAGCTGGAGTGGAACGGTTGGCTGCTCCAGCATCATCCGATAGCTACGAACCGGAAGCTGCTCTGCGGGCATATCCATGAGAAATGGACGCGCATCGGTTGGGTCATTAACGCCGGCGTGGATGTCTGGGATTTTACCCCCCGGACAATAGATGAGCTGGAGAAGGCGCCGGAGTCACCGCGTGAATTCAAGTGCCGTTATTGCGGCGCGCTGCTCAAGCACCTCGGGGATAATTCGGGGCACCGCGACGCGCGGTGCGTGAAGGGGCAGTAGGGCAGAACTACTTACCTTGGGCCAGTTCACCCAAGAGCGCGGTCAAGCCCTTTAACGGCGAGGTTGGCGGCGTCCCGCCTGAACCTCGATCGGGACAGCCACGCCAATTTGCTGTGCGACAGGAATATAGATGTCCTGCGCTTGTTCGGGCGTCTGGATTGAGATAATGAGGGAGTATCGCGTCCGTCGACCCCATCGGTTCAGATGATGGCGCTCGCGCCACCAGCCGACAGCAGGATAAACGCCAACGCGATGCGAGGCCGCCAAATCTGTGGCGCGCCCCCTCCATATGTCGGAGTGGATCGAGCCGACGTTGCGAGCATCACCAATAACCCAATTATCCGGCGCCTCGGTCCCCGGATGCTCGCCATCCTCGCGAGCCTGGGCGTTCACGCGCCGGAGGAACTCCTGTTCCGATTCGCCGGGCCCATTTACGGCAAAACGCAGAGCATGTGAAGCGTAGCGATACCTGTTGTCCCAGCCGACCTCTCCTGGCCCCGGCTCGACGAAATAGGAGAGTGTGACACGCATGCTCACTTGAGTCTCCCCTAACCCGGCGAGAATATCAACCGGCCAGGGCAGATTGTAGAGGTGCATATCTCGCGTCACATATCGCGAACGGTCTCGGGCATGCCG
>JAJXVH010000036.1 GCA_021782205.1 bacterium
GGCGGTCGGCTCCGCGTTCGCCGGCCTCCTGCGCCCGGTCATCGAGACCATGGTGGCCTCGGGCTGGGTCAATCTTCCCGTCGGGGTGGCCGGCTACGCGGACACGATGAATCTTCCCGGCTCGCCGGCGATTCCGGGCTTCGAGTGGCGCGCCCTGCTGATCGGCACGGCGATGGCCGCGCTCGGCGCGGGCGCGGCCTACGCGCTGACCATGATCGACGCGGGTTGGGACTGGCGCTGGCGCGCGTCCTCGCCGCGGCTCGAGCGCGCGTTCGACGCGGACTTCGGTTGGAAGACGCTCATCGGCTGGATTGCCGACGGCGTGACGGCCTTGGGCGATTTCGCGGGCCGCGTGCTGGACAAGAAGTGGTGGGACGGCGCCATCGAGGGCACCGGCTCGGCGGCCGTGGGCGCGGGCGGGCTTCTGTCGGACGCGTCGCGCGGGCGGCTCAACGAAGCGCTGTGGTGGATGGCGGCCGGCGCGGCCCTTCTGCTCGCGGCGGGGGCATTGCAATGAGCCTGTTGACCGCGCTGTGGGTCGTGCCTTTGGCCGGAGCCGTCGCGTGCGCGCTGTCGGGGCGCGCGGCGCGCTGGACGTCGCTCGCGTTTTCGCTGGCGGCGCTGGCGCTGTCGGCGGCGGCCCTGCGTCCGGTGCTGGCGTCCCACGGTGCCGGGCTGGCGCTGGCCGGCGGCGTGCCGGGGGCGTTTGGCGTCTCCTACGCGCTGGCGGCCGACGGGCTGTCGCTGTCGCTGGTCGCGCTCACGGCGTTCCTGAACCTGATCTGCGTGGCCGCCTCTTGGGAGCTGGACGTCTCGGCGGGCTACTGGGCCTGCTTCCAAGCTCTGGCCTCCGCGCTGTGCGGCGTGTTCCTGGCGCGCGACCTTTTCCTTTTCTACATCTTCTGGGAAGCGACCTTGATCCCGATGTTCTTCATCATCGGGCTGTGGGGCTCCGACAACCGCCGCCGCGCGGCGCTGAAGTTCTTCCTCTTCACCTTCGCCGGCTCCATCTTCATGCTGCTGGCGCTGATCGCGGTGGTCGTCATTCACCAGCGCACCACCGGCGAGTGGACGTGGAACCTGGCCGCGCTGCGGGGCACCGACCTGGGTCCCGCGGCGCCGTGGGTGTTCCTGGGCCTGCTCCTGGGCTTCGGCGTGAAGGTGCCGATGGTGCCCCTGCACACGTGGCTGCCGGACGCGCACACCGAGGCGCCGGCGGCGGGCTCGGTGATGCTCGCGGGCGTGATGCTCAAGATGGGCGTCTACGGGATTCTGCGCGTCGCCCTGCCCCTGGCGCCGACGGCCGCCGCGGCCTGGATGCCCCTGCTGACCTTGCTGGCCGCGATCAGCGCGGTCTACGGCGCGCTGTGCGCGATGGCGCAGACCGACCTCAAGCGCCTGATCGCCTACTCGTCGATCGCGCATCTGGGCTTCTGCCTGCTGGGCGTGTTCTCCGGCACCGCGCAGGGCCTGGCCGGCGCGGCCCTGCTGATGATCAACCACGGCATCACCACGGGCGCTCTGTTCCTGCTGGTCGGCTTCCTGTATGAGCGGGCGCACAAGCGCGGCCTGGCCGATTTCGGGGGGCTCAACGAGCGCGCGCCGCGTATGGCCTTCTTCTTCGGCTTCTCGATCATGGCCTCGATCGGCCTGCCCGGACTCAACGGCTTCGTCGGCGAGTTCCTGTGCCTGTCCGGCATCTGGCAGTCGAGCCTGCCGATCTTCGCGGTGCTGGGCGTGATCGGCGTGACCTTGGCCGCGGTTTATGCGTTGCCCGCCTATCAGGCGGTGTTTTGGGCGCCGGAAGGCCCGGGCTCGGTCAGCGCGAAGGTGCGCGACCTGGGCGCGCGCGAGAGCGGCATCTTGTGGACGCTGTGCGCTTTGATGCTGTGGATCGGGCTGGCGCCGCGGCCGTGGCTGGCGCTGCTGGCGCCGTCCCTTCAAGGATTGGTGCGATGAACCCTCTGCTGAATCCTCTCGCGCCCCAGGCCGCGCTCGCCGCGGGCGTGTTCGGCGCGCTGGGGCTGGGGCTGCTGGGCCGGCCGAAGCCGGTCTGGGGACGCCTGCTGGCCGTGCTGGCGCCGCTGGCGGGCCTGGTCGCCCTGCGTTTTGTCGCGCCTAGCTACGCGCCGCCGCTCGTGGACGTGGACGCCAAGAGCCTGGGCTGGCAGTTCGTGATCTACGGCGGCGCTCTGCCGCTGGCGATCTGCGCTCCGGGCGAGGACGCGGAGACGGCGCTGTTCTTGGGCGCGACGCTGGGCATGGGCCTGCTGGCGATCGCGGGCAACTTGCTCATGCTGTTCGTGGGACTGGAGTTCATGTCCCTGCCGGCCTACCTGCTGGTCGCGCGCTCGGGCGAGGGCCCGCGCGGACGGCGGCTTGAGGCGGCGGTCAAGTATTTCTTCGCGGGCGCGCTGGCGGGGGCGATGTTCCTGTTCGGCATGGCTTTGTATTACGCGGAGACGGGCCGTCTGGGACCCGGCGCCGCGGCGCTGGGGACGTTGGGCCGCGCCGGCGTCTCCTTGATGGCGACGGCCGCCCTGTTCAAGATCGGCGCGGTTCCTCTGCACTGGTGGCTGCCGGACGTCTACGAGGCGGCCGCGCCCGAAGTCACGGGTTTTCTCTCCACGTCGATGAAGGCGGCGGCGACGTTGTTCCTGGTGCGCGTGATCCAGATCGCGCCCGACCCCATGTTCGGGACGATCCTGCCCTGGGTGGGTGCTGGAACCGCGCTGTTCGGCGCGCTGCTGGCCCTGCGCCAGGAGCGCCTGCAGCGCCTGCTCGCCTACTCCTCGCTGTCGCACGCGGGCCTGCTGATCTTGGGCGTGGGCGCCTGGGCCCGCCTGGGAGGCGATCCGCGCGCGCTGGCGGCGCTTCTGCTCTACTTGGGCGCCTACGCGCTGATGAGCAACGGGGCGTTCGCGTTCCTGGCGGCGACAGGCTTGGAGACGCGCGCGCAACTGCGCGGCTACGCCGCGCGCTCCGGCGGCACCGCGGCGGCGTTTGCCGCCCTGCTGTTCGCCCTCGGCGGCGTGCCGCCGACCGGCGGCTTTCTGGCCAAGCTCTTGATTTTCTGGCAGGCCCTGCGCGCGGGTCTGGCCGTGCCCGCGACGCTGGCGGCCGTCGCGTCCGTGATTTCGCTCGGCTACTACTTGGGACTGGTGCGCGACATGTATTTCGACGCGCCGCAGGACCCGGCCGCGCCGCGCGTCGCGCGCGCGCCGAGCCTGGTCCTGCTGACGTGCGCGATCGGCGCGGTCCTGCTGGGCGCGGCCCCTCTGCTGCGCGGCCTGGCCGGGGGGCTTTGGCCGTGACTCCTTCCGCGCTGATCGCGCTGGTCGTCGACGCCGCCATCGTCCTGGGCCTGACCGGCTTCTTTACCAGCGCCGGCCGCCTGCTGGGGCCGCGCTCCACGCACAACGCCAACGCCGACATGCCCTACGAGACCGGCATGCCGCCGTTGTCGCCGGCGCACGAGCGCATGACGGTGCTCTATCATCGCTTCGCCGTCCTGTTCGTGGTGTTCGACGTGGACCTGGCGTTCCTGCTGCCGTGGGCGCTGAACCGGCCGGCGCTGGACGCGGCGGCGCTGGGAGCGATCACGGCGTTCACCGTGATCGTGCTGTTCATGCTCGCGTATTTCTGGCGCAAGGGGGCACTCGAATGCCGCTAGAGGAAACCATCGCGCCCGCGGGTACGATGACCACGCAGATCGACGCCGCTTTGGGTTGGGCGCGCAAATACTCGATCTTCCAGTATCCCTTCGTGACCGCCTGCTGCGGCATGGAGTTCATGTCCACCGCCGCCAGCCACTATGACCTGGACCGCTTCGGCGCGGGCTTTCCGCGCTTCTCGCCGCGCCAGGCCGACTGCCTGATGGTCGTGGGCACGATCAGCCACAAGATCGCGCCGGTCCTGCGCCGCATCTACGACCAGATGGCGGAGCCCAAATGGGTGATCGCCTTCGGCGTGTGCACGTGCACCGGCGGCTTCTACAACAACTACTCGACCGTGCAGGGCATCGACACGATCGTGCCCGTCGATCTTTACATCCCCGGCTGCCCGCCGCGTCCCGAGACGGTGATCCAGGGCCTGGTGATGCTGCAGGAAAAAATTCAGAAGACCGGCGGACGTCCGCGCCGCGCCGCGCAGGCCGCTCTATGAACGCGAACGCGACCGCAGGCGAGCGCCGCGACGTCTCGGCCGCGGACTGCCGCGCGGGCCTGGAGGCGCTCAAGGCCGAGGGCTTCAACGTCCTGGTCGATCTGACCTGCGTGGATTACCTGGCGCAGAAGCGTTCGCCGCGCTTCGACGTGATCTACCGGCTGATGAAGCTCGACGCCGCCGAAGGCCGCGACATGGGCCGCGTCGAGGTCCACTGCGCCGTCGACGCGGAGCCCGTCCTGCGCTCGGCGCGCGACCTGTGGCCGATCGCCGACTGGCTGGAGCGCGAGGTCTGGGACATGTTCGGCGTGGGCTTCGTCGACCGCCCGGACATCAAGCGCCTGTTGATGTATGAGACCTTCGTCGGACACCCGCTGCGCAAGGACTATCCGATCGCCAAGCGCCAGCCGCTGATCGGCCCGAAGAGCGGCGAGAAGGCGGACAGCCCCTCGTTCAACATCCTCAAGCCGACGGTCGTGGGGGAATGAAAATGAGCTTGCCGCTGGCGCTGCTGCTGGGCCTGGCGTTCGCCGCGGCGGGCTGTAGCACGATCAGCATGCGCAACGCGGAGACGGGCTTTAAAAGGGATTTCCTGACCTTGCCGAAGATACGGTTCTAAACCATGACCATCGCCACCCCCGACCGCGGACGCAAGACCTTCATGCTGAACATGGGCCCGCAGCACCCGGCCATGCACGGCGTCGTGCGCCTGGTGCTGGAGCTGGAGGGCGAGAACATCGTCGACGTGGACTGCGAGATCGGCTACCTGCACCGCGCCTTCGAGAAGCACGCCGAGTCGGAGACCTGGAACAACGTCGTGCCGTGGACCGACCGGCTCAACTACGTCTCGCCGCTGATCAACAACGTGGGCTACGCGCTGGCCGTCGAGCGCCTGGCCGGCATCGAGGTGCCCGAGCGCGGCCAATACATCCGCGTGATCGCCAGCGAGATCTCGCGCGTGACCGACCATCTGACCTGCGTGGGCGCCTCCGCCATGGAGCTGGGGGCGTTCACGGTCTTCCTGTACCTGATCAAGGCGCGCGAATATCTCTATCAGCTGGTCGACAACCTGACCGGCGCGCGCATCACCACCGCGTTCACGCGCGTGGGCGGCGTCAAGGGCGACCTGCCCGCGGACTTCGCCGCGAAGTTCGCCGACGTGGCCGCGAAGGTGCGCGAGGCGGTGGCGGAGTCCGACAAGCTGCTCACGCGCAACCGCATCTTCATGGACCGCGTGGAGGCCACCGGCGTCCTGTCCAAGGAGGACGCCCTCGCCTACGGGATCACGGGTCCGTTCCTGCGCTCCACCGGCGTGCCCTACGACGTGCGCCGCGCGCACCCGTATCTGGTCTACGACCGCTTCGATTTCGAGATTCCCGTGGGTTCCACCGGCGACAACTACGACCGCTACCTGTGCCGCATGGCCGAGATCGAGCAGAGCCTGCGCATCGTCGAGCAGGCCTTGAAGCAGATCCCGGAAGGCAAGCACTCGCTCGCGCCCGCCGAGATGAAATACGCCTACGAGCTGGAGGACATGGGCAAGCACGGCGACACCGAGCTGATCCAGAAATACTCCGCGAAGGTGGACCAGACCTTGGACGGCATGGGGCGCGAGACGTTCGGCGACGTGCGCGCGGCCAACCGCTGGGCCACCCTGCCCGCCAAGGAGCAGACGTACACGAACATCGAAGGCCTGATGAACCATTTCGAGCTGGTCATGTGGTCGTGGGGCATTAAGATCCCGCCCAGCGAAGGCTACTTCGCCGTGGAGGGCGGCAACGGGGAGCTGGGCTTCCACGTGGTCGCCGACGGCGGCGACGGCCCGTACCGCGTGCGCTGCCGCCCGCCGTGCCTGTTCATCATGGCCGCCCTGCCCAAGCTGCTCAAGGGCTCCATGATCGCCGACGTGATCCCCACGTTCGGCTCCGTCAACATGATCGCCGGGGAGCTGGATAGATGACGAGCGCGACCGCGACGAAGTCCCCGTTCACCGCCGAGCAGGAGGCCGTCCTGCTAGGCTGGAAGAACCAATACCCCTACCCGAACATGGGCCTGGTGGAGGCCCTGCGCTCCGTGCAGGACTGGAACCGGCGCATGACGCCCGACGCCGTCGCGCGCGTGGCGGAGATTTTCGAATTGCCGTTCAACCGCGTCTGGGGCGTGGCGACGTTCTTCCCGACCTTCACGCAATGGAAGACCGGCCGCAAGCGCGTGGGGCTGTGCCACGGCCTGTCCTGCTGGCTGGCCGGCTCCGACAAGATGGAAAAGCGCCTGGAGGAGACGCTGGGCGTGCCGGAGAAGACCTGCACCGCCGACGGCGAATTCTCCTGGGAATCCATGGAATGCCTGGGCGCCTGCGAGCAGGGCCCGGCGCTCCAGGTCAACGACCGTCTTCAGGGGCGAGCGACGGAAGAAACGATCTTGAAGCTGAAGGAAAAGAAGTGACCAAAATCCTGACGAAGCATTTCGACGAGCCGACGCTGCACGAGTTGGAGACCTACAAGCGGCTGGACGGCTACAAAGGGCTTGAGAAGGCTCTGGGCATGACGCCGGCCGAGGTGACGGCCGAGGTCCTCAAGTCGAACCTGCGCGGCCTGGGCGGCGCGGGCTTTCCGACCGGGGCGAAGTGGGGCACCGTGCCGCCCGTAGACAAGGTCCCGGGGCCGCGCTACGTGGTGGTCAACGCCGACGAGTCGGAGCCGGGCTGCTTCAAGGACCGCGTGCTGCTCACGCGCGCGCCGCACCAGCTCATCGAGGGCCTGCTCATCGCCGCCCACGCCATCGGCGCCAAGGACGCGTTCATCTTCGTGCGCGGCGAGTACCAGAACCAATATGACGTCGTCGCGAAGGCCGTGAAGGAAGCCGAGGCCGCGGGCTACACCAAGCACGCGAAGCTGCTGCTGATGCGCGGCGCGGGCGCCTACATCTCCGGCCTGGACACGGCACTTCTGGAAACCATGGAAGGCAAGAAGGCCTGGCCGCGCCAGCCCCCGCCGTTTCCGACCGTGGCCGGCCTGATGGCCAAGCCGACGGTGGTCAACAACGTGGAGACATTATCGATGTTGCCGTTTATCTTGCGTGAAGGCGGGGATGCTTTCGCCAAGATCGGCTCCGCCAAGAACGGCGGCACCGTTGTCTTCTCCGTCTCCGGCCACGTTGAGAATCCGGGCATTTACGAAGTCCCCATGGGTTCGAAGTTGCGCGACGTGTTGACCTTGGCGGGAGGCGTGCGCAAGGGCCACACGCTCAAGTGCGTGATCCCCGGCGGCACGTCCATGCCGCCGCTGATGGAAAAGGACCTGGACCTGGCGCTGGACTTCGACCAGATCCGCGCGGCGGGTACGTTCCTGGGCGCGGGCGGCATGATCGTGCTCGACGAGACGGCGGACGCCGTTTCGGTCGCGCACAACATCGAGCGCTTCCTCGCCCACGAGTCCTGCGGCCAATGCACGCCGTGCCGCGAGGGCTCCTACTGGAACGAGGAAATTCTGGGGCGCGTCCTGGACGGCAAGGGCACGCCCGAGGACGTGCCGAACATGACCCGCATCGGCGAGAACATCACCGGCAAGGTCATCTGCGCGCTGGGCGACACCGTGGGCATGGTCACGCGCGCCTACCTCCAGCGCTTCCCCGAGGACTTCAAGAAACGGATCCCCGATGGCCAAAAAAGTTAAGTTCAAGCTCGACGGACGCGAGATCGAGGCCGACGAGGGCCGCCTCGTCATCGACGCCGCCAAGGACGCCGGCGTCGACATCCCGCACTACTGCTACCACCCGGCGCTCGGCAACCCCGGCAACTGCCGCATGTGCATCGTGGAGGTGGCCGGCGCGCCCAAGCCCCAGGTCTCCTGCCGCACCGGCGTGCGCGAGGGCTTGGACGTCAAGACCTCCACCGACGCCGTCAAGCGCGCGCAGGCCTCCGCGCTGGAGCTGCACCTGGTCAATCACCCGCTCGATTGCCCGGTCTGCGACCAGTCCGGCGAGTGCGGCCTGCAGAACTACTACATGGAGATCGGCCAGTATCAAAGCGCGGTGCGCGAGGACAAGCAGCACAAGGACAAGCGCATCGAGGCGGGCCCCCACGTGATGCTCGACCAGGAGCGCTGCATCCTGTGCACGCGCTGCACCCGCTTCGTCGACAACGTGACCCAGACCCACGAGCTGGGCGTCTTCCGCCGCGGCCACGCGGAGCGCATCGAGCTGACGCCCGGCCTCATCCTCGACAACGCCTACTCGGGCAACGTCGTGGACATCTGCCCCGTGGGCGCGCTGACCGACCGCGACTTCCGCTACAAGGTCCGCGTGTGGTATCTGGACCAGACGGACTCGATCTGCCCGGGCTGCGCGCGCGGCTGCAACATCTCCGTGCACACGAACACGAAGCGCCCGTGGCACAACGACGGCAAGCGCGTGGCGCGCCTCAAGCCGCGCCACAATCACGAGGTCAACGGCTATTGGATGTGCGACGAGGGCCGCTACGCCACGGGCTCTCTCGACGTCGGCCGCCTGGGCCGCGTGCTGCGCCTGACCCCGCAGAAGCAGGACGTGTCCTGGGACGCCGCGGCCTCGGAGATCGGCGCGAAGCTGCGCGACGGCGGCGTGGCCTTCGTCGCGTCCGGCATGCTGTCCAACGAGGACTGGGCGGCGGCCAAGGAGCTGTTCGCGGGCGCGAAGTTCTACTTCTCCGCCGAGCCCGACCAGGTCGGCGAAGAGGACGCGCTTCTGCGCCGACGCGAGAAGGTGCCCAACCTCAAGGGCGCGCAGGCTCTCGGCTTGGTCAGCGGCTCGTTCGACGAACTGGCCAAGGATTTGGAATCCGGAAAGGTCCGCGCGCTGTATGTGGTGGAACGCGACTTGGCCAAGATCTGGGGCGCCGAGCGCGCGCGGGCCCTGCTGTCCAAGGCCGCGCTGCGCGTCTTCCAGGGCCCCAACAAGGTCGAGCTGTCCGAGTCCTACGATTTCCGCCTGCCCGCCACCGCCTACGTGGAGGAGGAGGGGCACTTCACGAATTTCGAGGGCAAGGTTCAGGCCTACGCCAAGGCGCTGGAGCCCATCGGTGAAGCGCGGCCCGACTGGGACATCTTCGCCCTGATCGCCAAGGCCAAGTCCGGCGCGGCCGCGGAGGTCGCGGCGTGACGCGCTACGACCTGCTCTGGATCGTCGTCAAGGTGGGAGCCGCGATCCTGCTGTTCGGCATGAACATCGCGGGGCTGCTGGGCTGGGTGGAGCGCAAGCAGAGCGCGGTGCTGCAGGACCGCATCGGCGCCAACCGCGCCGACATCTTCGGCATCACCTTGCTGGGCCTGTTCCATCCCATCGCCGACGCCCTCAAGATGCTGACCAAGGAGGACTTCGAGGCGAAGTCCGTCATCAAGCCCCTGCACGCCATCGCGCCGATGATCGCCATGGGCGCGGGCCTGTTCTGCCTGGCGGCCCTGCCCTACGGCGGCACGGTTCAATTCATGGGACACGCGTGGAGCCTGCAGCCCATCGAGTGCCCGGTCGGCGTGCCGCTGGTGCTGGCGGCGCTCGCCCTGGGCGTGCACGGCATCGTGATGGCGGGCTACGCGTCGGGCTCCAACTACGGCCTGCTGGGCGCGCTGCGGGGTGCGGCGCAGATGATCGCCTCCGAGGTGTGCCTGGCGTCCTCGCTGGCCGGGGTCTTGTTTCTCTACGGCACGCTTGATTTTCAACAGGCGGTGCTGTGGCAGGGCGCGCACGTGTGGGGCATCGTCGTCCAGCCGCTGGCGTTCATTTTGTTCTTGACCGCGGGCGCGGCGCTGACCAAGCGCACGCCCTTCGACCTGCCCGAGGGCGAGAGCGAGATCGTGGGCTACCACGTGGAATACTCCGGCATGAAGTTCGGCATGTTCCTGATCACCGACTTCATGGAGTCCATCGTGATCTGCGGCGTGATCACGGCCCTGTTCCTGGGCGGCTGGCTGATTCCCGGGCTGGATCTGGCGGCGCTGGGTCAATCCGCGACGCCGTACGTGCCGCTCGTCGCGGCCGCGCTGATGCTGGCGAGCTTCACGTTCAAGGTCCTGGCGCTTTTGTTCCTGCTGATGCAGATCCGCTGGACCTTGCCGCGCTTCCGCTTCGACCAGCTTCTGGACCTGGGCTGGAAGAATCTCCTGCCGCTGTCTCTGCTCAATTTCCTGGCGACGGTTTGGGGGATATACCTATGGCGTTGATATCCGTCAAGGTCGTGGAGCGTCCCCGGCGCACGTTCGCGATGCAGATTTACCTGGTGGAGGTCTGGAAGGGCCTGGCGATCACCTTCCGCCACCTGTTCGTCAATCTCTACCGCCATCTCCTGCGCCGCCCCAACGCCTCGGTCACGATTCAGTATCCGGAAGATCCCGCCGTGCTGGGCCGCCGCGCGCGCACGCGCCACCGCCTGCTCAAGCGCGACGACGGCGCCCCGCGCTGCACCGCCTGCCTGCTCTGCGAGACGATCTGCCCGGCCAAGTGCATCCGCATCACCGCGGAGAACGCGCCCGACGTGCGCGTCGAGAAGCGCGCCAAGACCTTCTCGATCGATCTGGGCATGTGCGTCTACTGCGGCTACTGCGTGGAGGCCTGCCCCGTGGACGCCATCCACATGGACGCCGACGACGTGGCCACGTCGCGCTACAGCCGCAAGGACATGATCTGGAACATGGCCGAGCTGATGGGCGACAAGCCGAAGCTGCCGTCCTCGTCGACCGCCGACTAGGACCCTGGCGCGCGCCGCGCGCTTCAGTTATGCTGTTTCATGTCGGCGTCCCGCCGCGGCCAAGCGTCCGTCGAGTACCTCCTGCTTCTCTGCTCGATGGTGACCGTCGCCTGCGTGGTGGGCTACTTCCTGCGCAACTACGTGGACGTCCTGGTCGACAAGGTCGGGGGGAAAATACTCGACGCGGTCTTCACGCTGGCGCTGGGCTGAATTTTCGTCCTTGACGGCGAAGCGCTGATGCGCCTATACTGAGCGCGCGATGCCCCCGCTCAAGCATATCGGCGTGCCCGACGTACTCGACGTGGCCCTGGTCGGCACGTTGATCTACGCGCTGCTGCTGTGGTTCAAGCGCACGCGGGCGGCGTTCGTGGCGCTGGGCCTTTTCCTGCTTGTCGTCGTCTACGTCATCGCCTGGATGGCGGGGATGTACATGACGATCCGCCTGTTCCAGGGATTCTTCGCGGTGTTCATCGTCGCGGTGATCATCATTTTCCAGGAGGAGATCCGCTCCGCCTTCGAGCGTATCGCCGTGTGGAGCCTGACCGGAGGCGTGCTCAAGTCCGCGCCGACGCACCGCCAGGTCGAGATCCTGGTGCGCTCCCTCGGGGATCTGGCGCGCGATCACATCGGCGCGCTGGTGGTTCTGCGCGGGCTGGACCCGCTGGACCGGCACGTGGAGGGCGGCTGGGATCTGAACGGCGAGCTGTCGGAAGCGCTGATCAAAAGCATCTTCGACTCGCACTCCCTCGGCCACGACGGCGCGTTCATCGTCGAGGAAGGGCGCGTGAGCCGCTTCGGCGTCCAGCTGCCGCTGTCGAAGGATTTCTCCAAGATCACGAACCTGGGAACGCGCCACTCCGCCGCGCTGGGCCTGTCGGAGCGCTGCGACGCGCTGTGCCTGGCCGTCAGCGAGGAGCACGGCACCATCTCGGTGGCGCGCCGCGGCGAGCTCAAGACGCTGGGGGATCTTGAGGATCTGCAAGACGAGATCGGCCAGTTCCTGAACCGTCTGATGCCCGACCCCTCGCGCGGCGCCATCGCGGGCTTCTTCACGGAGAACTGGCGCGAGAAGCTGGCGGCCGCGGCGGTGTCGATGCTTCTCTGGGTATTGTTCGTCGGCGTGCCGGGTGGGACGGGCGGTCGATGAAACCCGGCTTTCACGCGCGCCGGCTGGTGAAGCTCCTGACCGAGAAGGGCCGCTCTCTCTCGCCCTTGACCATCCTCACGCACGACCATCCCGACCCCGACGCGCTGGCCAGCGCCTGGGCGCTGGCGTATCTGGCCCAGCACCTGGGCAAGATCCGTTGCCGCATCGCCTACGGCGGCGCCATCGGCCGCGCGGAAAACCGCGTGATGGCCGAGCGCCTGCTGTTGCCTGCCCGCCCGTTGCGCAAAGGCGAGCTGGCCGGCGTGCCGCATCTGGCGTTGGTCGACACCCAGCCGCCGTTCAAGAACAACCGCTGCCCGCCGCGCCGCATCCCGGATCTCATCGTCGACCACCACCCGCGCCACGCCGACACGCAGGCGGATCTGGCCCTCATCGACGAGGAGGTCGGCGCGACGACCACGATCATGGTCGAGGCGCTGGCCCTGGCCGGCCTGCGCGTGCCGCGCCGGTTGGCCACCGGCATCGTCTACGGCATCGGCTCCGAGACGCAGAACCTGGGCCGCGAGGCGACGCCGCGCGACATGGACGCCTACCAGGCGTTCTGGCCGAAAGCGCACATGAAGACGTTGTGGCGCATCTCCTATCCCCAGCGTTCGCAGGCCTTCTTCGAGACCTTGTCCCGCGCCGTGCGCGACGCCTTCGTCGTGGGCCGCGTCGTCGGCGTGCACTTGGGCGAGGTGAACACGCCGGACCGCGTGGCGCAGATGGCCGACTTCCTGCTCACTTTGGAGAAGATGCAGTGGTCGATCGTGACCGCGCGCTTCCAGGGACGCCTGCACGTCTCCTTGCGCTCCAACGACGCGGGCGCCGGCGCGGGGCGCCTGCTCAAGCGCCTGCTCGGCGGCGGCAACCGCGGCGGCGGGCACGCGATGATCGCGGGAGGCTCGCTTGAGATCGGTGAGACCGCCGAGGACGCGCGCTGGCGCGAGGCCGAGGACAAGATCGCCGCCGATTTCCTGACCAGCCTTGGTCTCGATCCGCTGGAACGGCGCTGGCCGTTTCGCGGCTAGGCCCGTTAGCCCCGCGCGCGCGGGCCGTAGGGCCCTGTCTCCAGTTTTCGCCGACGGCTAGACTGTCCTGGTGAAACGCTTGAGCGCGCGCCTCTGCGCCCTGCTCGTCGCCTTCGCCGTTATTTTTGGCGCTCCCGGCCCGCGCGCGTACGCGGCCGTGGTCGAGGCGGCGGGCGTCTCCGCGCCCGTCGGCCTCGCCGCCTTCGCGGCGGGGTCTACGCTGGGCGCGGCCGCGCCGAACCTGGGCGTAGCCCCGGCGCTCGTCGCTCCCGTCTCGGGCCTGCCCGCCGCCTTTGCGCCGTCGTCTTTCGCCGCGCCGGCCGCGGAAATCTCCGCCGCCGCCTTGGGCGTCGCCGGGACTCCCGCCGCCGCTCTAGCGGCCGCGGCGCCGACCGCCGCTCCCGCCGCTGGTCCCGCGCTTTCCGCCGATGTCGTCGCTGACGCCGTCGCTGAAGCCGTCGCGGTGCCGTCCGCCGCGCCGTCGCGCGCCCCGCGAGCCGTCGCGGGGGCCACGCGCGCGTTGTTCCAGACGCCGGCCGACGACGCCGCGCGGCTCTTCGACGGCTCCGTCGCCGGTCCCGCCGCCCTGCCGACGTTCGCGGCGGCCGCCGATGATGCACGCGCGTCCGCCCCCAAGGACGCGGCGCTTTCGCCCGCGCCGAAAAGCGGCAAGACCAAATTACCGCGCTCCTTGTGGGGCTTGTTCCTGGGCCACGACATTCTGACCGTCTCGGGCATCGAGCTGCACATGATCAGCCAGCCGTTCCTGGTCATGGACGCGCTCAAGAAGAGCATGGCGGTGATGGGCTTCGTGCGCAACGTGCACATGGGCTCCATGTCGCTCGTCAATCTCCTGCCGGTCGGCCTGCTCATCGACAAGACCGACTTTCGCGTGCTGTTCGTGAGCATGGCGCTGGCGCGCGCCGCGCTGATGGGCGCCATCCCGCTCCTGTTCATGACCGGGCACCTGAGCTTCGCCGTGCTGGTCGGCATCGTCGCGATCAACCCGCTGTTCCAGAGCACGATGATCGTCGCCGACGGGGCCGCGCGCATGTCCTTCCTGGGCAAGGACGAGAAGCTCAATAAAGAGGCGGGCGCGATCCTGGGCAAGTGGTCGTCGATCACCGGCGTGGCCGTGCCGTTGGCGGCCGGTGCGATCGTGGCCGGGCTGGTCAGTTCCTTCGGCCTGGGCGGCTACGCGCTGGCCTACGGCGTCTACGCGGGGCTCCTTCTGGCCTCGGTGCCTTTCTACTGGCTCATGGTCCGCGACACGCGCGATCACTCCGAAATGGGACTGGCGGGCTTTCTGAGCTTCGTGCGCGGCTCCGCCTCATTCCTGGGCGCGTTCCTGAAAGCTCTGCTGCTGTCGCCGCTGTCGCTGTTCAAGGCGATTGTGAGGGTCGCGCGCCGCGGCGGCGCGCGCGCCCCGGCCGAGCCCGGCCTGGGCTGGAAGGAGCGCCTGGCGCGCGCCTTCGACGGCCATGAGGCCGCGCAGGGCTTCTCCTACATCCTGCGCAACAAGGTGCTGTCCACGCTCATCGGCGTGGGCGCCGTCGAGGCCTTCCTGAGCGACGCGATGCCGATGGTCGTCCTGCCCAATTTCATCAAGGACGTCGTCGGCGTGGGGCCGCATTTCGCGCTGCCGGTGGTGGGCGGGCTGCTGGCCACGGCGGGGGGCATCTTCGGCCTCCTGCTGGCCGCGGAGTCGTTCGGGCGCTTCTTGTCCTCCTGGCGGATGGAAGGCGATCGCGGCGACCGGCTCATCGAGAAGCTGGGCCACGGGCGCTTCTATCGGATGGCGGCGGTCTCCTCCCTTTTGTTTTGGCTGACCTGGGCGGTGCCCACGTTGGTGGCGCCGCACGTGTTCTGGGCGGCGCTGGGCACGATGCTGTTCGTGCAGTTCGGCATGCAGATTTTCCACGGCCCGGTCGGCATCGTGATGGCGCCCATCGTGCGCCGCGAGATCGACGACACCAAGCTGGGGCGCGTGGAGAGCGCCTTTGCGATGGTCGACATGCTGTTTTCCGCCGGCGGCGCGCTGGCCGCGGGCCTCCTGCTGGACTGGTTCAGCATCTCCACGGCGATGGCGATCATCGCCGGCGCGATCACTTTGACCGCAGTCCTGGAGTGGCTGGTCCCGCGCTGGATCTTTCCCGACGGCCAGCGCCCGGCAAAGAAAGACGCCGTTGAACCGGCCTAGGCCGCGACGGCCGCCGAGCCCTTGCGCTTCTTGATCTCCGCGGTGATGGCTGGGATCAGTTCGGCGTAGTCGCCCTGCACGGACACGCTGGCCAGCTGCATCATCGGGCAGTCCTTGTCGGTGTTGATCGCGACGATGGTGCCCGCCGAGGACATGCCGGCCAGGTGCTGGATCTGTCCGGAGATGCCGACGGCCATGTACAATTTGGGGCGCACCGCGCGCCCGGTGAGGCCGACCTGGTGCTTGTAGGCAATCCATCCGGAGTCCACCGCGGCGCGGCTGGCGCCCACGGCGGCGCCGATGGCGTGCGCCAGTTCGAAGACGGGCTTGAAGCCCTCGGCGCTGCCCAGGCCGCGTCCGCCGGAGACGATGCGCTCGGCGGCTCCCATGTCGATTTCGCCGGCGGCCTCGGCCGTGAAGGAGACGAATTGCGTCTTCGCCGTTCCCGGGTCGAAGGCCACGGTCTCGATGGGCGCGGCGGCGCCGGTCTTCTCGGCGCGCGGGTAGGACATCGGCGCCAAGGTCATGACGGCGACCGGCGTCTTGAACTGCACTTCGGCGACCAGGTTGCCCGAGTAGTAGGGGCGCAGGACTTTTCCGTCCGGGAGAATCTCGGAGACGTCGGTGGCAAGTCCCGCCTTCAGCGCCACGGCCAGGCGCGCGGCGAGCGCGCGGCCCGCCACGTTCGAGGCCAGCAGCACGCGGCCGTAGCCGCCGGAGAGCGCGACCTGGGCGGCGGCCTTCGCGTGGGTCTCGGCCACGAAGCCGGCCAGCGCGGGGCTTTCGACGCAGAACACCTTGTCGACGCCGCGCGCGGACAGGTCGGGGGCCAGGACGGAGGCCTTTTCGGAGAGGACGACGGCGGCCAGCGGCTCCTTAAGCGCGTCGGCCAGACGCCGCCCGGCGGTGATCAACTCGTAGGTGGCGGCGGGCAGTACGCCGCGCGAGGAGACGGCGACGACGAGAATTCCTTTGTTGGCCATGTTAGATCAGTTTCCTTTCCAGCAGGATGTCGACGAGCTTGGCGGCTTTCTGCGCGGCGTCGGCGCCGTCCACGCGCGTGCCGGCCGGCCGCGCCGGCGGGGTCGCGGCCTTGATCACGACCGCCCCGGCGCCGGCGGCTCCCACCTGCGCGGGCGTCAAGCCCAGTTCGGCCGCGCCCCACTTGGGCAGGACGGCCTTCTTGGCCGCCATCTTGCCCTTCAGTGAGGGCAGGCGCGGCTCGTTGATCTCCTTGACGGTGGAGACGCAGGCGGGCAGGGTCAGCTTGAGCGCGTCCACGCCGTCTTCCATGGCGCGGTGGACGGTCGCGGAGGCCTCGTCGATGGCCTCGATCTTCTTGACCGCGGTGGCGTCCGGCCAGTCCAGCCAGGCGGCCGTCTGCGCGCCCACCACGCCGGCGCCCACGTCGCTGGTGTTCTTGCCGAACAGCACCAGGTGGACGGGCTTTTCGGCGTGGAGCTTCTTGATCGCGGCCGACAGCGCCAGCGAGGTCGACAGCGAGTCTCCGCCGTCGAACTCCGCGCCGGAAATCAGCACACCCGCGTCGCAGCCGCGCGCGATCGCCTCGCGCAGGACCTCCGCCGCGGCGTCCGCGCCGACGGTCAGCGCGGTGGCCGTCGAGCCGGGCGCGCGCTCCTTGAGGCGCACGGCCTCCTCGACGGCATATTCGTCGTAGGGGTTGATCGCGGCGGGCACGCCGGCGATCTTCGGCTGGCCGGTGGCGGCGTCGACCGGCACGTTGGAATTGGAAGGCGTGCTCTTGACGCAGACGACGATGTGGAGTCCCATGGTTCTCCTGAAAAACTCTTCTGTACCCTAAGTTGGCGCGGGAACGCCGCTACTATACAAAAATCACCCGGGCGGCTTCAGGTCCGCCGTGCAACGGTTTGGCCGGGAGATGCTTCTCGTTCCCAAGGAAGGTTTGTCGGCCATTGAGCCGCAGCCTGGGGGAGCCGCGTAAGGCAGTCGATCCTGATTTATTGAGACTGCGCGACGAAAAATTGGTGGTAGCGATAGGATTCGAACCTATGTAGGCTATTGCCGCCGGTTTTACAGACCGGTGCTTTTGACCGCTCAGCCACGCTACCGTTGGCGGCATTATGCCATTTCGCGGGCGTCTTCCGCCATAAGGGCGACTTTTGTATCATCGAGTCATGACCGAGCACGACCGCGACACGCCGCCGATCGTCTCCGAGCCGGACCGCGGCTCGGCGGAATTCCAGGCCAACGTGGCGCACCACCGCGCCTTGCTCGATGATTTGGAAGCCAAGCTTGCGCGCATCCGCGCGGGCGGGCCCAAAAAATCGGTGGACCTGCACCGCTCGCGCGGCAAGCTGACGGCGCGCGAGCGCATCCAGACGCTGATCGACGAAGGCTCGGATTTCCTGGAGCTGTCGGCGACGGCGGCGCTGGGGATGTATGAAGACGAAGTGCCCGCGGCGGGGATCGTCACCGGGCTGGGCGTGGTCGCCGGGCGGCTGTGCGTGATCGCGGCCAACGACGCGACGGTCAAGGGCGGCACCTACTACGCGGAGACCATCAAGAAGCATCTGCGCGCGCAGGAGATCGCCCTGGAAAACCGCCTGCCCTGCGTGTATCTGGTGGACTCCGGCGGCGTCTTCCTGCCCAAGCAGAGCGAGGTGTTTCCGGACAAGGAGCACTTCGGGCGCATCTTCTACAACCAGGCCGTGATGTCGTCGCTGGGCATCCCGCAGATTTCCGTGGTGATGGGCATGTGCACCGCCGGCGGCGCCTACGTGCCCGCGATGAGCGACGAGGCCGTCATCGTGCGCAACCAGGGCACCATCTACCTGGGCGGGCCGCCGCTGGTCAAGGCGGCCACGGGCGAGGAGTCCACGGCCGAGGAGCTGGGCGGCGGCGACATGCACTCGCGCACGTCCGGCGTGACCGACCACCTGGCCGACGACGACGCGGACGCCTTGGCCCGCGCGCGCGCGATCGTGGCCAACCTCAACGCGCCCAAGCTGGACCTTGGCGCGGGCGAATCTCCTTTATATCCGCCGGACGATCTCTACGGCCTGGTCAACCGCGACCTGCGCCGCCCCTGCGATCCGCGCGAGGTGATCGCGCGCCTGGTCGACGGCTCGCGCTTCCAGGAGTTCAAGGCGCTCTACGGCGCGACCTTGATCTGCGGCTTCGCCAAGATCCACGGCCGGCCGGTGGGCATACTGGCCAACCGCGGCATCCTGTTTCCGGAGTCCTCGCTGAAGGGCGCGCACTTCATCGAGCTGTGCGACCAGCGCGGCATACCGCTGCTGTTCCTGCAGAACATCACCGGCTTCATGGTGGGCAAGGACTTCGAGCAGGCGGGCATCATCAAGCACGGCGCGAAGCTGGTGCAGGCGGTGTCCACCGCGCGCGTGCCCAAGATCACGGTGATCTGCGGCTCGTCCAACGGCGCGGGCAACTACGCCATGTGCGGCCGCGCCTACGGCGCGCGCTTCCTGTTCACCTGGCCCAACGCGCGCGTCTCCGTGATGGGCGCGGAGCAGGCCGCCACGGTGATGACCATCATCAAGCGCGAGCAGCTCAAGCGCTCGGGCGGGGACCTGACCGTGGGCGACGTGGAAAAAATACAAGCGCCCATCCGCGCGCAATACGAAGCCGAGGGCCAGCCCTACTTCGGCTCCGCGCGCCTGTGGGACGACGGCATCATCGCGCCCGCCGACACGCGCCGCGTGCTGGCGCTGGCGCTGGCCGCGGCCGCGCACGCGCCCCTGCCGCCGGTGCGCCGCCCCGTGTTCCGGATGTAGCGTGGGCTACGAGCACCTGAAGGTCGTCTTGGGCCCGGTCGCCGAGGTGACGCTCGCGCGTCCCGCCGCGCGCAACGCGATGAGCGAGGTGACGCTCGGGGAGCTTGAGCGCGCCTTCCGCGACCTGGCGAAAATGCCGGAGCTGCGCGCGGTGCTGGTGACCGGCGAGGGCAAGGACTTCTGCGCGGGCGCCGACATCGACTGGATGCGCCGCGGCGGCGCGCTGTCGCCGGAGGAGGGCAAGAAGGACGCGCGGCGCTTTGCCGACATGCTTTTCGCCGTCGACGAGTGCCCGGTGCCGGTGATCGTGGCCGCGCAGGGCGCGGTGTTCGGCGGCGGGCTGGGGTTGCTTGCGGCCGCCGACGTGGCCCTCTTGGCCGACGACGCGAAGCTGTGCTTCTCCGAGGTGCGCCTGGGCATCATGCCCGCGGTGATCTCCTCCTGGGTGCTGCCCAAGATCGGCGTCTCCAACGCGCGGCGCTACTACCTGACCGCGGAGCTGTTCGGCGCGGCGCAGGCCGTGGCCATGGGTCTGGCGCACGAGACCGCGCCCGCCGCGGACCTGCCCGCGCGCGCGCGCAAGGTCGCGGGCGACGTCCTGAAAAACGGACCGCTGGCGGTGCGCACGGCCAAGGCCATGATCCCGAAGATCGCGCGCGCCGGCCTGGAGGAGCGCGTGGCGCTGAGCGTGGAGACCTTGGTGCGCCTGCGCTCCGGCGCCGAAGGCCAGGAAGGCTTGTCCGCCTTTTTAGAAAAGCGCGCCCCGAAGTGGGCCGTCAAGCCGTGAGCCGTCCGCCCCTGCGCCTGGTGGAGGTCGGCCCGCGCGACGGCCTGCAGACCGCGGGTGCGGCCGTCTCCACGGACGCGAAGGTCGCCTTCGTCGACGCGCTGTCGCTCTCCGGCCTGCGCGAGATCGAGACCGGCGCGTTCGTCAGCCCCAAGGCCGTGCCGGAGATGGCGGATTCGGCGGATGTTTTCGCGCGCATCGGCCGCAAGACGGGCGTGATCTATTCCGCGCTGGTGCCCAACGAGAAAGGCTTGGCGGCGGCGCTGGCGGCGAGGGCGGACAAGATATCGGTCTTCACGGCGGCCTCGGAGACCTTCAACAAGAAGAACATCAACGCCTCCATCGCCGAGTCCATCGACCGCTTCAAGGGCGTCATCGCCGCGGCTCGCGACAAAAAGCTTCCGGTGCGGGCCTATGTTTCCACGGCGTTTTACTGTCCGTATGAAGGAAAGATAAAGCCCGAAGCGGTCGTCGAGGTCGTCCGGCGCCTGGAAGCGATGCCGGTCGACGAGCACTCCATCGGCGACACCATCGGCCGCGCCGCCCCCGACGACGTGCGCCGCCTTCTTGACGTCCTGCTGAAGGCCGTGCCGGTCGAAAAGGTCTTCCTGCACTTCCACGACACCTACGGCATGGCCGTGGCCAACGCCTTGACCGCCTGGACCGAGTACGGCGTGTCGGGCTTCGACGCGTCCACCGGCGGCGTGGGCGGCTGCCCCTACGCGCCCGGCGCGTCGGGCAACGTGGCCATGGAGGACCTGGTCTTCGCCTTCCACGCCAGCGGCGGCCTCACCGGCGTGGACGTGCGCACGCTCCAAGCCGCCGCGCGCGGCCTGTCTTCCGCGCTGGGTCGTCCGCTTCCGTCCAGATTAGGTAAAATAGCCCTGTAGTCCCTTCCTCATCGCGCCCGTGGTGAAATGGATATCACAGCAGCCTCCGAAGCTGCGGGTTCAGGTTCGATTCCTGACGGGCGCACCACTTTCTGAGGCGTCGCGCGGCGTCAGCGGCGCGGGCGAGGCCAGCGTACCAGCAGTTCGTCGGGGCCGGCCGCCGGAATCAGCAGCGGCGTCTGGGTCAGGTTCTGGCGCGCGGCCGCGGCGGCGACGGCGGGGGCCAGGAAGCGCTCAAGACCGTCGAGCGTGACGCGGCCGCGCGCGTCGGCCGCGCCGCCGCGCAGGCCTTGGAGCAGGTAGTAGGTGAAGAGGCCGTGGCCTTCCCCGGGTAGAACGGCCGCGATCTGCGCGCCGGAGGCCGCCGCCAGCACGCGCGCGGCACCCAGCGGCCGGCCCAGCGTGACGCCGGCGACCAGCGGGCGGCCGGGCGGCGAGACGGAGCGCGCGCCCATTCCGGAGAAGCAGGCGTCGAGCGCCGCGACGATCCGGCGCGAGCGCAGCCGGGCCAGGTCCGCGTAGAGGCGGTCGAGCGGGTAGGCGGTGGCGTCCAGGAACTCCGCGTCGGCGTCCCAGGGCACCAGGTAGGACCTGTGCGTGAGCGCGTCGGCGGCGCCGTGGCCGGCGTAGTAGAGAAAAAACTCGGAGTCCGGTTTTAAATTGCGCGGCAGCCATTCCTCCAAATAGCCCTGGAAGAGCGCGCGCGTGGCGTTGGGGCCGGAGAGCGTGACGATGTTCTCGCGCGGATAGCCCATCGCGATGAGATAGTTCTTCATCGTCTCGGCGTCGCGCGCCGCGTAGGCCGCGGCGGGCAGGCGCAGGTAGCGTTCCACGCCGATGACCAGAGCAAAGCGCCGCGGATCGGGCGGCAGGGCCTGCGGCGGGGAATCCACCGCGGAATACAAGGCGGGCAGCGGCGCCGGCTGGGGCAGGGGCAGGCGCTCGGGGACCGGCGCGGGCGCGTCGGCGGCCAGCGCCGGCAGTCCCGCGGCGCGGCGCAGAAGCGCCGCGATTTCGTCTTGGCCGGAGGCTTTCGCGGTCTCGATCAGCCCCGGAGTGACGCGCGCGCGCGGCAGGAGCGCGGCGACCATCGCGTTGAAGCCGTGCTCCACGGCGAAGCTCAGCGCGGTGGCACCCCAGGGGTCGCGGACGTTCGGATCGGCGCCCGCGTCCATCAGGAGACGCGCGACCGGCACGGAGTCGTAGATCGCGGCGTACATCAGCGCGTCGCGGCCGAAGCGGTCCTGAGCGGAGACGTCCGCGCCGCGCTTGAGCAGGAGGGCGACCACGTCCGCCGCGCCGTGCTGGGCCGCGGCGATCAGCGCGGTCTGACGGAAGCTGTCGCGCGCGTTCACGCGCGCGCCGCGCGAAAGCAGCACGCGCGCCTCGTCGGCGCGCCCGCTCATCGCGGCATAGATCAGCGGCGTGTCGCCGAACTCGTCGCTGGGGTCCACGGCGGCGCCGTCGTCGACCAGGCGGCTGAGCAGGGCGACGTCGCCCTTGCGCACCGCCTCGAAGATCACCGCGTTGTCGGCGTAGAAGCCGAAGGCGCGCTCGGAGGCGCGCGGGGCGGGCGCGGGCAGCGCGCAGGATTCCAGCGACGCGGCGGCAAGCGCCAGGGCGGCGGCGCGGGCTACCCGGCTCAATCGGGGCTGTCGCCGGGCAGGACGTGCTCCGGCACGTCGGTGAAGCCGGTGACCTGGCTGCCGGTGAAGTCCAGCACCCAGGCGCGGTCGAAGGAGCTGCCCGCCCAGGACTGCGGCGCGGACGTCCAGCCGAACGCGTCCACGATGTCCGGGATCACGCTGTGCTCCCAGCAGATCAGCACCATCTTGCCGTCGTAGGCGGGATTGCCCAGGATGTCCTGGACCAGCTGCGGGATGTCCTTGCGCTTGTAGTCCGTGTCGATGCTCTGGCCCAGCGCCTGCGCCAGCGGCGTGACCGTCTCGATGGCGCGCATGGAGCCGTTGGGGCCCTTGGGGTCCATCGCGTAGATCGCGGCGGGCGTGCCGAACTGCGTGACGGCGGGATTGTTCTGGAAGAACCCGACGAGCGCCTGCGCGCGCGCGTAGCCCTGCTCGTCCAAGTCCGGCCCCGAGGGCGGCTTCTCGCCGTGGCGGATGATGATCACCTGCGCGGGAGCGGCGAAGGCCGGCGCGACGGCGCAGGCCAAGAACGCGGCGAGGAAGGTTTGTCGCATGACGCTAGATTGGCATATCGGACGGCCGGCCGCCTGGGCCTTTGGACCTAGGGCGCTCCTTTGCCGCGCAGATCCAGAAACGGCGTCGCCCCGCTGGTGACCTGCGGCAGCACGCCGTTCCATTTGTCCACGGCGCGGTAGTTGACCAAGGTCTGGCTCAGGGACTGCTGAAGCAGGTGATTGGCCTCGGCCTGCGCCTTGGCGCGCACCAGCACGGACTGCGCCTCGCCCGACGCCTGCGCGACCGCGGCCTTGGCCAAGGTCTCCTGCTTCTGCAGCTCGTATTCGGCCTGCTGGGCCTGCTGCTGGGCGGCCATTTTCTGCTGCATCTGCGCCTCGATGGCGGGCGGCAGGTGGCTGGCGCCCAGGTTGACCTTGTCCAGCCCGAAGCCCATCTTGGCGAACTCCGTCGACAGCTCCTGCGTGATGGCCGCCTGCAGGTCGCCGCGCTTGGAGGAGATGATCTCGGTCAGCGACATCTGGCCGGCCGCGTTCTGCGCGACGGTGATGATGGTGCGGCGGATGAAGGTGGACTCGATGTCCTCGACCGGCGCGCCGCGAAAGGCGCGGAAGACGTCGGCGGCGCGGTCCTCGGTGGTGTTGTAGGTCACCGAGATGTCCTGGCGGATGTGCTGGCCCTCGCGCGTGGGCAGGTCGATGGAGTCGTCGCCGGTCACGGAGCCCTCGTCGGTGCGCTGGACCATGGTGTAGGTGCGCAGGGCGGTGGGGTAGCTCTGCACGCGCGTGACGAAGGGCACGCGCAGGGCCAGGCCTTGGCCCACGGTGTGCAGCTTGCCGCTGAGCACGTTGAAAATCACGCCGGTGTAGCCGGGGGAGATCACCGTGTAGGAGCTCATGAACACCGCCAGGATCAGGACGGCGGCGGCAATCGTGGTCAGGCGGCTGCCTGCGCGGGCCAGAGCGTCGGCGGGTAGATCGGACGGTTCGAACTTGGACATGGCTCTCCTTACGGCTTCTCTTTTTTATGGGGGATGATTTCCGCGTCCATGATGTCCGCGCGCTTTGGATCCAGCAGAACCAGCAGGGCGCGTTCCACGCGCCGGCGCAGCGGCTCCAGGAGGCGATAGAGTCCCCAGAGCACCGCGGCCAGGACGGCCAACTCGGCGAGCGTCGTCGGGATCATGTTCGGCGCGCCAGCATAGCACATTGCTCCGGCGCGGCGTCAGCGCGGGTCCAGCTTCAAGAGGCCGCGCAGCCAGGACTTCGCGCGCGTCACGGCGTCCGAGGCGGACGCCGGAGATTCCGCGGCCGGCGGTGACGGAGGCTCGGCTTTCGCGGCGGGGGCGGCGGGGCGCGACGGCGTCAACCGCGGCGTTGGAGCCGCGCGCGTCGGCGCGGGCCGGGCGGCGGCGGGCGG
>JAJXVH010000137.1 GCA_021782205.1 bacterium
CCAGGGCCAGCGCGTCCGCCCGACCGGCCGTTCCGCGCGCGCCCACGGAAAGCGCCGGCCGGTCGGCAAGCGCCTGCGCGACCTTGTCCAGGCCCGCCGCCGCCGGCGCGGCCAGCGCGGACGCGCCCGGCGCGAAGGCGACATGCCCCAGATCGGCGCCGCCCATCGACGCGCTCAAGGCGTCGAACGGCGACAGCGCCGCCTTGACGATCAGGTTCACCAGCGTTTTGAGGATCACGGGCAGGAGCCGGAACTGCGGATCGTCGAGACTTCCGGAGATCGGCACGTCCAGGTCGATGACGCCGCGACGGTCCTTCATGATCGCCAGGCCGAGCTTGACCGGCGCTTTGATGGCCGTCGGGCTGTCGACCTTGTCGCCCAAGGTTAATTGGTCGACGACGATCTTGTTGCGGCTTTCGATGCGGCGCACGGCCAGGCTCTCGTCGAGATTGAGACTCAGCGTGCCGCGGTCCAGCTTGTAGCCGATGACCTGAATCGAGTAAGGCGTGAACGCCGTGAGTTGGACGGCTTCCGTTTTCACGAGCGCGTCGACCCAGGCCGCGGCCGAGGAGAGGCGTACGTCGCCGGAGACGGAGAACGGAGCGTCCTCGATCTTGCCGTCGGAGGAGAAGGTCGCCGTCGAGCGGCCGTCGGTGCGCAGATGCTCGAGCCGGGCGTTGACGTCGTGCACGGACAGCGCGAAGGCGGGCGCCACCGCTTCGTCCTGAGCGACCAGGCGCGCGCCGCGCATCGCCAAGCGCCGGAGCTCCGCCTGCCACGGCTTGGCGGCCGCGGGGCGCGACGCGGCACGGACCGGAGCGGAGGAGGCCGTCGGCGCGGCGGCGGAAGCCGAGGAGAAATTCACGCCGAGCGCGGCCTCCACGTTGGTGCGCCCGTCCTTGCCGCGGAAAAGGCGCAGAAAAGGGCGCTCAAGACCGACGCGCTCGATCGAGGCGCGGCGCGACTTGGTGGACGCGCGCACGCCATCAATGGAAAATCGGCCGACCTTGACCAAGGCCCGCCGCGAGGCGCGGTCCGACAGCGAGAAGCCGTCAAGCGAGAACGCGGCCGTGGCGTCGACGGCGCCGGCGGCGAGGGCGGCCTTGACGTCGAGAGAGACCGCGCCGGAGTCGATGACGACCTGGGTCGGCGGCGGGCCCAGAGGCGTGAACGGCGCCAGCGGGAAATCCTTGACGAGCAGGCGCGCGCTGCCGCCCAGCGGGTTGGCCGCCAGCACCGCGTCGAGCTGGACCGTGCCGCGCGACGCGACCACGGTCCGGGCGGAGAGAACGGTCTTGGCGCCCGGCGCGGCGGGCAGCGGCGTGCGCACGCTCAGGCTCGACGGCCCGACCTCCAGGGAGAACGGGCCGCGCGCGGGCGCGGTGGAGCCGCGCACGTTCCAAAGCATGTCATGCACGGACAGCCGGCCGTCGCTGAGCGCGGCCGTCAGCGTTCCGTCGGCGTAGCCCAGCTCGTAATCGGTCGCGGCGTCGAGTCGGCCGGAGGCAATCGTCACGGGGGCGGCGGGCGCCGCGGTGGTCTCGCGCGAGAGGTCCACGTTCTGCGCGGAAATCCGGCCGGAAAGTTTGGCCGGGCGCACGCTGAGCCGACCTTTCCAGGACAGCGTCTCGCCGCGGTTGGTGCGGGCGGAAAAGATATAGGAGCCGCCGTCGTCGGGCAGGGTGCTGAGGTTGTCCAGGGAGAAGTCGATGGGATCGGCGACGAGTCGCTGGGGAGCGCGGCGCAGGCGGCTCTCGAACTCCAAAGCGGCGCGCTCGATCAGGAAGTGATGAATCACGATGCGCGGGATGAACGCCGCGCGCGCGGACGCCGAGGCGGCCGGCGCGGCTGGCGCGGGCGCGGACTTGGGCAGGGCGTCCAGCACGCTGGTGCCGTCGGCGGCCAGCACGGCAACTAGGCGCGGGCGGGTCAGACGCAGACGGCGCAGGCCCACGGCCAGGCGCAGGAGGTCGAGGGGTTGCAGGCCTGCGTAGAACTCGTCGCAGGTGGCGATGTCGCCGAGCTTCTCATGGGAGAACGCGAAGCCGCGCACGGTCAGCGCCAGTTTGAACGGGTTGAAGCGGACTTCGGAGATCTTGGCGCTGAAGCCGGGGAGTTTCTTGGGCACCTCTTGAAGCGCGCGGCGCACGGTCCAGGGAACGGCCAGCCAGGAGACGAAGGCGAGGAAGAAGTAGATCGCGGCGAGGATGGCGAGCGGCCGTCTCCAGCCGCGGACTTTGGAGGCTGAGTTCATATGGGAGATTATGCCAGAATGAACACATGAGCGAACGCGTCGATCCTAAATCCCTGATTATTCTGGTGACCGGAGCCACGTCGGGCTTCGGTGAGGCGGCCTGCCGCCGCTTTATCCAAGAGGGCGCGCGCGTGGTGGCGACCGGACGACGCGCGGACCGGCTGGAGGCGCTCAAAAATGAGCTGGGTCCGCGCTGCCATGCGGCGGTTTTGGACGTGCGCGACCGCGCGGCGGTGGACGCCCTGGCCGCGGGCCTGCCGGAGGAGTTTTCGCGCGTGAACGTGGTGCTGGCCAACGCGGGCTTGGCGCTGGGCCTGTCGCCCGCGCCGCAGGCCGATCCGCAGGACTGGCAGACCATGATCGATACCAATATCTCCGGCCTGGTCCACACGGTGCGCGCGTTCCTTCCCGGCCTCGTCGCGCGCGGCGCGGGACACGTGATCCTGCTGGGCTCGGCGGCGGGGGACTTCCCGTATCCGGGCGGCAACGTCTACGGGGCCACGAAGGCGTTCGTGTCCCAGTTCGCCTTGAACCTGCGCGCGGACCTGCTGGGGGCCGACGTGCGCGTGACCTGCGTCGAGCCGGGCCTGGCGGAGACGGAGTTCTCCTTGGTGCGCTTCAAGGGCGACGCCGCGAAGGCGCGCGGCCCCTACGAGGGCCTGAAGCCGCTGACCGGCGAAGACGTGGCCGAGACGATCTTTTGGGCCTGCACCTTGCCGCGCCACGTCAACGTCAACCGCCTCCAGGTGATGCCCACGACGCAGGCGTTCGGCCCGTTCGCGTTCAAGCGCGCCCCATAACTGGTATCGTTGTCCATGACGATAAAATCCGAGGCCGCCGCTTGCGACGCCCGCATCCTCAAGTCGATGCGCCAGTGGGAGTTGATCGACGCCAAAGGCCGGGAGATGGGCCGCGGTTTGGGGCGACGCCAGATGGTCGAGCGCGTCGCACTCGAAGTGGGCACCTCCGCGCGGCGCGTGCTTGCCGCGTTGAAGCTGGACGCGGCCGACTAGCCCGCACCCAAAAACGTGACGGGCGCCGGAACCGTTCCAAGACCCGGGGTTAGGCTGGAACGTATTCCGACGCCCGTCGAATCGTCTACCGCAGAGACGCCAAAACCGTCACGCCGGCCGACGGCGCCGCGTCGGCGAAAGTGGCACCGCCCGCCATCACGCCGAGGTTTCCGGCGAGCACCAAGCCGTTGCCCTCGTCGTCGGGCGTCAGGCCGTTGATCGGGCGCGCGGCGCGGGCGAGGGCGGCGCGCAGGGACTGCGGGTCGCGCACGCCCAGCGACCAGGCCAGCGCGGCCAGGCCGGCCATGTGCGGCGTGGCCATCGACGTGCCCGACATGGTGATGTAGCCGCCGCCCATCTTGGCCGAGAGGATGTTGACGCCGGGCGCGATGAAGGACACCTGCGGGCCGCGGCTGGAGAACGGGGCCAGGTGATCGGCGGAATCGGAGGCGCCCACGGCGATGACCTCGGGATAGGCGCCCGGGTAGCCCACCGAGCCGCCGGTGTTGCCCGCCGCGGCGATGATGGTCACGCCGGCTTTCTGCGCGGCCAGCACGGCGGCGTGCAGGGGGTCGCTGCCTTCCGGCGCGCCCAGGCTCATGTTCAGGATCTTGATGCCGTGGTTCATCGCCCACTGGATGCCCGCGATCACTCCGGAGTAGTCGCCGTTGCCGTCCTTGTCGAGCACCTTGACCGCGTAGAGCTTCGCCTTCGGCGCGACGCCGAACAGGCCCACGCCCTTGCCGGCGATGGTGCCGGAGACGTGCGTGCCGTGGCCCTCGTCGTCGGCCCAGTTGTCGGGGTGCGCGGCGTCAAGAATGTTCACGCCGCCGGCGACCTGGCCCTGAAGGTCCGGGTGCGTGGCGTCGATGCCGGTGTCGATGACGGCGATCGCCGCGCCGTCGCCCTGGGCGGCCTTCCATTCTTGAGGCGCGCCGACGCGGGCCACGCCCCACGGGATGCGCGGGTCGGACTGGGCGGCAACCGCCTGCAGAGCGTGCATCTGGGCCTGAACCGCCGAAAAGTCGGGGGCGTTGAAATCCGCGGAGCCGATGTCGTTGAGCCAGTGGACCGTCTTGTCCTCGTCGATGCGGGCGATGTTCTCGACGCCGCCGGAGATGCTCTGCACGGCGAAGGCGCGCACGACCGGCGCGTCGACGACGACGGCGTGGATCAGGGGCAGGGAGCGCACCACCACGCCGATGTGTTCGGCCGCGGCGCTGCACTGGGCCATCGTGGCCTCGCCCACGCAGCTGACGATGCGGCGGCGCGTCGGGTTCGTCGCGTCGGACTGCGCGGCCGCGGAGGTGGCGGCCAGCGCGACGATCAGGGCGAGGAAGCGGGAGCGGTTCATAGGGTTCTCCGGGTCCGTCTGTCCTAGTCTAGTCTGGGTCTTTCGGTCCAAAGAGGGTCTGAAGACCTATATTGATCTAGGCCTAAAGTCCTAGAACTAATGCCCGCGCGGCTTTCCCCTCCGGCCTAGGGCCGACGCGGGACCGGTTGTTATCATTAAGGCAGACGCCAGACCAGAATCTTGGGAGAAACCATGACCCGTCCCTTGGCCCGACGCCTTCTCGCCGCCGCCTTGTCCTTCGCGCTGGTGATCGTGTCGCCCGGCCTGGAGGCTCCGCGCGTCCTGGCCCAGGAGTTTCGCGCCGCTCCCGTCGAGGGCGTCGCCCCGGCCGTTCCGCTGGCATCGGCGCTGACCGCGCCGGCCGTCGCGCCCCTGGCGGCGACCGCCGCGTCTTTGCCGTCCGTCGCCGCGGCGCTGTCGCCGCGCC
>JAJXVH010000138.1 GCA_021782205.1 bacterium
TGGGAAAATCCCCACGGTCCTGCGCGACACGGTCGTGGTCACACGCGCCAACCTATTGGACACGGTGGTCAAGGACGGCTACCACTCCTACGACGAAGTCTACGACGGCGTCCCCGCGGACGCCCGCCCGAAGCGGCCATGAGCGCTCCCCTTCTGGAAGCGCGCGGAGTCACCAAGACCTTCCCCGGGGTCGTCGCGCTCAAGGACGTCAGCTTCGACGTGCGCGCCGGGGAGATCCACGCGTTGTGTGGCGAAAACGGCGCGGGCAAGTCCACCTTGATCAAGCTTCTGTCCGGCGTGCATCCGTTCGGAAGCTACGACGGCGAGCTCCTGGTAGACGGCGCGCCCGCGCGCTTTCTTTCGGTCGCCGACGCGCAGAAGGCGGGCATCGCGGCGATCGCGCAGGAATTGGCGCTGATCCCGGCGCTCAGCGTCGCGGAAAACGTGCGCCTGGGCGACTGGCCCACGAAGTCCGGCCTGGTGGATTGGGCGGAGACGCGACGCGACGCGCGCGAGTGGCTGACGCGGCTGGGCCTGGACGCGGACATCGACACGCCCGTCGAGAAGCTGAGCGCCGGCGAGCGCCAGCTCGTGGAGATCGCCAAGGCCCTGCGGCGTCGCGCGCGCGTGCTGATCCTCGACGAGCCGACGGCGGCGCTGGCCGAAGCCGAGGCGGTGCGGCTCATGGACCTGACGCGTTCCCTGCGCCAGGACGGCATCGGCATCATCTACATCTCGCACCGCTTGGAAGAGGTGTTCGCCCTGGCCGACCGCGTGACCGTCCTGCGCGACGGCGGCACCGTCTCCACGCGCACCGCGTCGCAGGCGGACCGCGGGGCCGTGATCCGGGACATGGTGGGCCGGGAGATCGCGGACTTGTTTCCGCGCCGCGCGCCCAAGCTTGGCGAGGTGCGCCTGCGCGCGCGCGGTCTCACCGCGCGCGGTGCCGGCGGCCTGCGCGAGCTGTCCGACATCTCCTTCGAGGTGCGCGCCGGCGAGGTGCTGGGCATCGGCGGCCTGATGGGCGCGGGGCGCAGCGAGCTTCTGCTCCATCTGTTCGGGGCCTGGGGGGAGCGCGTTTCCGGCACGCTGGAGCTGGACGGCCGGGCGCTGGAGCCGGAGTCCCCGGCGCAGGCGCTCGCGGCCGGGCTGGCTTTGGTGGCCGAGGACCGCCGCCGTCAGGGTCTGGTCCTCGACCACTCGGTCGGCTTTAATCTGTCGCTGTCCACGCTCGACCGGCTGGCGCGCGGCGGGCTGATCGACGCGGCCGCGGAGGCCGAGCTCAACGAGCGCGACCGCGAGGAGCTGCGCATCAAGACGCCGGGCCTCGACGCGCGCGTGGGCGGGTTGTCCGGTGGCAATCAACAGAAAGTTTTGGTTGGTCGCGCGCGGCGCTCGGCGCCCGAGGTGCTCCTGCTCGACGAGCCGACGCGCGGCGTGGACGTGGGCGCGAAGGTCGAGATCTACGAGCTGATCAACCGCATGACCGAGCGCGGCTTGGCCGTGGTCCTGGTCTCAAGCGAACTGCCCGAGCTTCTGGGCATGTCCGACCGCATCCTGATGCTGCGCGGCGGGCGCGCGGCCGGGGAGTTTGCGCGCGCGGAGGCCACGCAGGAGAAGCTCATCGCCGCGGCGCTGGGCCAGGAAGGCGGCGCGTGAGCGCGCGGGGCCGGATGTCGGGCGACGTGCCGCGCGTACTGGCGCTGGCCGCCATCGTGGCCGTATTCGCAGCGCTTTCGCCGGATTTTTTGGGCGCGCGCAACCTCTCCATGCTGGCCATCGAGCTGTCGATCACGGCCATCCTGGCCTTGGGAATGTTTCTGGTGATCCTGCCCGGGCATATCGACCTGTCGGCGGGCTCCGGCGTGGGCCTGATCGGCGGGGTCGCCGCGGTGCTGATCACCCGCGCGGGCTGGCCCGCGCCCGCGGCGATGGCGGCGGCCGCGGTCCTGGCGGTCCTCCTCTGGCGCGCGATGGGCCGCATGATCGTCTCCCAGCGCATGCCGTCGTTCATCATCACTTTGGGCGGCCTGCTGGCCTTCAAGGGCCTATTCTGGATGGTGATCCGCAACTCGACCGTGCCGGTCTCTCCGGCGGGCGCGCTGAACATCTACGCGCGGCTGACGACCACGTACGTGCCGCCGGCGTGGGGCTGGGCCGGCGTCGCCGTGCTGGCCGCCGTCCTGTTCGGCCGTTGGGCGCGCCGGAACGCGCGCGACGCGCGCGGCGGCGGCGAGGAGGACTTCCTGCGCGCGCTGATCGGCGTGCAGTTGGCGGCCTTGTTCGTGGCGGTCGTCAACGGCTTTCGCGGCGTGCCCCTGCCCGCGCTCCTGCTGGCGCTCAGCTACGCGGTCACGGTGCTGCTCACCGAGCACGCGCCCTTCGGCCGCCGCCTCTACGCCATCGGTGGCAATGAAGAGGCCGCGCACCTGGCCGGCATCGACGTCGACGGCACGGTGGTGGCCGCCTTCGCGCTGATGGGCGCGGCCGTCGCGGTCACGGGATTTTTGCAGACCGCCTACGCGGGTGCTTCGACCACCACCGTGGGCGACCTGATGGAGCTCGACGCCATCGCCGCCTGCGTGATCGGCGGCACCAGTCTCAAGGGCGGCCGCGGCAGCGCGCGCGGCGTGATCTTCGGCGCCTTGATCATGGCGACCTTGCTCAACGGGATGACCTTGCTCGCCGTTCCGCCCGAGATCAAATACGTGACCCGCGGCGTTGTCCTGGCGCTCGCGGTCTGGCTCGACACCCGCCTCGCGGGCTGAGAGCCGCTACGGCGCCGGCTTGTAGACGCGCACCCAGTCGACGAGCAGGCGCGCGGGGTTCGGGGTGGACGCGTCGGGCGGGCCGGGCCAGTCGCCGCCGACGGCCAAATTCAAGAGAAGAAAAAATGGCTTGTCGTAGACCCACTTCGCGCCCGCGGGCAGGTCGGCGGGGGTCACGGTGAAGAAGGGGGTGGCGGGATCGTCGACGTAGAACTGCACGAGGTTCGGAGACCAGAGCACGCCGTAGACGTGGAAGCCGTCGTCGACGCGTCCGTCGTCGGGCAAAGGCGTGACCCGGCCGATGCCGTGGATGCCGGAGTAGCCCGGGCCGTGAACGGTCGACTTGATGCGTTTGGCGCCTAAGGGTGCGACAGGCACGTTCTCCATCACGTCGATTTCCCCGCAGGCGGGCCAGCCGACCTTATCGATGTCGGCGCCCAGCAGCCAGAACGCGGGCCACAGGCCGGCGCCGGCGGGCAGGCGCAGGCGCGCCTCGACGCGGCCGTAGCGGGTTTGCTCCAGACCCGCGGTCTTCAGGCGCGCGGAGGTCCAGGCGCCGGAGGACGGATAGGCTTCAAGGACGAGATGCCCCAGGCCGTCGAGATGGGCGTTGGGACGGCGCGCGTCGCACGGGCCCACGTCGGAGCCGGGCTTGCAGTAGTACTCCAGCTCCTGATTGCCCCAGCCGTCGCCGCCCGTTTCCGCCGTCCATTTCGCGGGGTCGGGCGGCGCGCCGGCGGGGCCGTCGAACTCATCGCTCCAGGCCAAGGTCCAGCCCGCGGCGGACGCGGGGGCGGGGGCGGCCAGCGCGGACGCGGCGGTCAACAGAAGTGCGGCGGCGATCATGCGTCTTCCTTGCGGCGCGGGCTGTTGTGGCGGCGCGCGGCGGGCAGGGGCGCGTCGGCGCGGTCGCGCACGCGGTTGCGGCCGTCGCGCTTGGCCTGGTAGAGGTTCATGTCGGCGCGGTGCAGGAGTTCGCCGGGCGTCTCGTGGGCCGTGCCGTCGAAGGTCGCGGCGCCGATGCTTGCCGTGGTGCGGTAGCCGTTTTTGGCGATGCCGGCGCGCACGCGTTCGGCGATGGCCAGCGCGGTGGCGTGATCGGCGCCGGGCATCACGACGACGAACTCGTCGCCGCCGTAGCGGCCCAGGATGTCTCCGGAGCGCACGTGCGCGGAGATGGTTTCCGCGGTCTCGCGGATCACGCGGTCGCCGAAGAGGTGGCCGTGGCCGTCGTTGACGCGCTTGAACTCATCGATGTCGATGATCAGGATGGAGAGCGGGGTCTTGCGCGTCAAGGTGCGCTGGACCTCCAAGTCCAGCACCTCGTGCAGGTAGCCGTAGGTGTAGGCGCCGCTGAGCGCGTCGGTCACGGACTTCAGGTGCAGTTCGTCGACGCGCGCCGAGAGCATGCGATTGCCGATCTTGAGGCTCTCGGAGCGCAGCCCCAGCGCGTAGCCGAAGGCGACGAAGGCCAGGACCGTGCCGACGCCCATGTAGGCGTAGAAGACGAAATTGTAGTCCAGTTCCGTGCGCGCCCAGGCCAGGCGCAGGAGAGGGTCGGCCAGCCAGAAGCGCAGGATGAACGCGCCGATCGGGGAGGCCAGGCCCAAGCACGCACCCAGCGCGGCGTAGAGGTATTGGTGCGGCAGCGACCGCAGCGCGCGCGAGCTTCCCGGATCCGAGCGGCGGCGGCGCGGCGCGGTCATTGCCGTCAGTCTAGCAATTCGTCGACGTTCAGCGCCCAGACGGCGCGCGGCGGGCCCGACAGATCCAGGGCGACCACGCCTGCGGGACGAATCTCGAACGGCGCGCCAGTCAGCAGGGAGGCGATTTCCCCAAGCTGAGGCTGGTGTCCGACGGCCAAAACGTCTTCCTCTTGCGCGCCGCGCTCGCGCAGCGCCGCGAAGACCTCGTCGGGGGGCAAGGTGTTGTCCAGGGCCTTGAAGGCCTCGGCGGCGACGCCGTCGCCCAGCGCGTCGGCCGCCGCGCGCGCGGTCAGGGCCGCGCGCAGCAGGGGGGAGTGCAGGATCAGAGCGGGCCGTCCGCCGCGCCGACGGATCTCGGCGGCCATGCGTCCGGCGTCCTTCAGCCCGCGTTCGGACAAAGGGCGCCGCGCGTCGCTGGCGACGCCGGCCTCGGCGGCCGTCGGAGCGTGGCCGTGGCGCATCAAGAACAAACGCTTCATCCGCGCGGACAATCTAGCTCATCGTCAGA
>JAJXVH010000139.1 GCA_021782205.1 bacterium
GGATGGCGTTGGCGCCCAGGCGGCCCTTGTTGGGCGTGCCGTCGAGCGCGATCATCTTGGCGTCGAGCGCGGGCAGGTCCGCGGCGTCCAAACCCTTGACCGCCTGCGCCAGTTCTCCCTCCACGTGGCCGACGGCCCGGAGTACGCCTTTGCCCAAATAACGCTTCGTGTCGCCGTCGCGCAGTTCCACGGCCTCGTGCGCGCCGGTGGATGCGCCGCTGGGCACGGCCGCGCCGCCGTGCGCGCCATCGGCCAAGGTCACTTCCGCGCAAACGGTGGGCAGGCCGCGGGAGTCCAGAATTTCGAGGGCGCGGACGGATTGGATCTTGGCCATGCGTTGTTCCTCCTGAAACTAAATCTTGCCTTGGATCATCTTCTTGCCGGCGTCCAGCAGTTCCTGCAGGCGCTTGGGCGCGTGGGCCTCGGCGTAGATGCGCAGGACGGGCTCGGTGCCGGAACTGCGCAGCCCCAGCCAGGAGCCGTCGCGCAGGATGAACTTGAAGCCGTCGCTCTGATCGATGCGCCAGACCGCCGCGCCTACCAGCTCCAGCGGGGGCTTGGCACGCAGGCGGTCCTGCAGTTCGATGATCTGGCGCAGGCGCTCCACGTGCTGGTTGACGCGCGCGTTATGGAACTGGCCCACCTTCTTCTGCAGGCGCTCGCGCACGGCCGCCAAGGGCTTGCCCTCGCAGGCGACCTGCTCCAGCATCAGCAGGCAGGCCAGGATGCCGTCCTTCTCCGGCACGTGGCCGCGGATGGACAGGCCCCCGGACTCCTCGCCGGCCAGCAGGAAGGTCCCGGTCCGCAGCAGTTCGCCGAGGAACTTGAAGCCGACCGGCGTCTCCCGCGTCTCGGAGCCGTGGGACTTGGCGACCGCGTCGATGAAGTGCGACGTCATCACGGAGCGCGCGGCCTTGCCCTTCATGCCGCGGCGCGCCGCGAGATGCTCGTAGGCCAGAGCGATCACGTCGTTGGCCGGGATCCATTCGCCGCCCGCGTCGACGATGCCGAAGCGGTCCGCGTCGCCGTCGCAGGACAGGCCCAGGTCGAACTTGCCCTTCTTGACCAGTTCGGTCAGCTCCGTCAGGGTCTCGGGGGAAGGCTCCGGCGAGCGGCCGCCGAAGAGCACGTCGCGGTTCTCGTTGAGCGCGACCACCTGGACGCCCAGGCGCTTCTCAAGAAACGGACGCAGGTAGTTGCGTCCCGAACCGTGCATCGCGTCGACGGCGACCTTGAGCTTGGCCTTCTTGATCGCCTTGACGTCCAGCAGGCTTTCCAGCTGATCGAAGTAGGACTCGCGGAAGTCCACGGTCTCGAACCAGGACTCCTTGACGGCGCGCTCCTCGGCCATGGTCTTGATCGCGTGCTCGCCCAGCAGCTCGACGCGGCGCTCCAGCTCCTCGGTCACCGTCGGCGAGGCCGCGCCGCCCCAATAGGACATCCACTTCAGGCCGTTGAACTGGCTCTGGTTGTGCGAGGCCGTGATCATCACGCCGCCCACGGCCTTGTGCGCCAGCACCGCCCATGCGGCGGCCGGCGTGGGCAGGTCGGACGCGGAGAACAAGGTGCGCACGCCGTCGACGGCGAACACCGCGGCGACCTCGCGCGCGAAGTCCTCGGACATGAAGCGCGTGTCGTAGCCGACCACCACGGTGGGCACGCGGCTGGGCGCCGTGCCCTTGAGAAACTGGCGGTAGTCGTCGCTGTTGTAGCCGACGTCCACGCTTTCCTTGACGCTGCCCGCCGCCGCGTGGGCGACCCGGCGCACGTTGGCGAAGGTGAACTCGTCGGAGACCACGCCGCGCCAGCCCGAAGTGCCGAATTTAATCATGAGTCATCATACCCGACATCCAGTAGCTATTGCAACACCTGACGTAAGCCGTCGTCTTCGTTTTAATCCGTCTTCCTTGCCGTGATCGTAGCTGTTGCCGTTAGGCCCAATCCAGAGAAATGTCGTTGCCGTTGGAGGACGTGGACGTTGCCGTGCTGTCCGCCGCGCGCTTTGCGCGGCGTCGGCAGTGAACGCACCGGCACCCCGAGCGACTTACGGGGCGCAGCCAAGGAAGGCCGTCAGCGTCTCCCTGGGCGTCGCCCATCCAAGGCACTTGCGCGGTCGGTCATTGAGAAACGCGTCGATGCGCCTGATCTCCGCCCGGCCGATCCCGGCGAAGGACGACTTCTTGGGATAGAGTCTGCGGATCAGCCCGTTCGTGTTCTCGTTGGTGCCCCGCTCCCACGAGTGATAGGGGTAGGCGAAGAACACGTCCATGACGGCGTCCGCGGCGATCTCCTCGTGCCGGGCGAACTCCTTGCCGTTGTCGAACGTGACGCTGCGCCGAGCCTCTGGAGGCAGCGTCTTGAACAGGGCACAGACCTTGCGCGCGACCTCCTCGGCCTCCTTGCTATCCGTGCGCTCGACCAGAGTGAAGCGCGAGCACCTCTCCACCAGCGTGGCCAAGTTCCCCGTGCCATTGGCCCCGTTGATCAGGTCGCCTTCCCAATGCCCCACCGTCAGCCGTGTCTCCACCTCGGCTGGACGCGTGTCGATCCTGCGCTGGTTCGGGATTTGTCCGCGTCCGCGGCCATCCTGCCGGGGGCAGCGTCGCCGCCGCTTGCGCTTGGCGCGGGGAAGGCTCTTCCAGAGAACCCCGCCCGCCTTGGCGTCGGCGTAGATGTGCGTGTAGATCGTTTCCGCGCACACCCACGACCGCCCCTCAAGCCGCGCTCGTCCGCTGATGATTGCCGGTGTCCAGCCTTCCTTGAGCCGTGCCTCGGCCTCCTGGCGCACCGCATCCGTGAGGCGCCGCGGGCCCGCGCGCTTGGCTTGGGCCTGCGCTTTTTCTTGCGCCTGTTTCGGCCGGTAGCCACGCAGCCCCGTGTTGCGCCCGATCTCGCGGCTTATGCTTCCTGGATTGCGCGACAGCCGCCTGGAGATTTCACTCTGCGGCTCACCCTCGCCAATCCAGCGGTGGATGAGCCGTCGCTCTTCCTCGGTGATGCGCCTGTAAGCCACCATGTCGTTCACCTCGTGTCATGACACACGAAGAACGTAGCTTACCGCGTGAGCTTCTCACGCTACGAGTGTTGCAATGGCCGGTCGAACGCGCGATAGGAAAGCCGCAAGCCCCGGTCAACCGGCCCCGGCGCGCCGCTCAGTAGACGCACGCCGCGCGGCGCTTGTGCCGCCGGCCGCGGACGCGAGCCCGCGGGCCGTCAGCCACTTTTTAGGCCTTTAGTCTTATTGACACATGGGTCTTTGGGCCTATTGCGTCCGCGGCCGCCCGGGGTTATGCTGGGGCATCGGACTGACAAGGATCGCCGCCATGAAAAACCCCTCGACCTTCGCCCTCGCCGCAGCCCTCGGCTTGACCGCCGCCGCGCGCGCGCAGACCGTCGTGCCGGCCGGGCTGGCCCCGGTCGACGCCGCCTTCATGGAGAGCGCCTCGCCGGCAGGCCCCGCGGCGGCGCCCGGCGTCCGCTCCCTGCTGGACATGCCCCACAACCGCAAGTTTCTCGTCAACGACAAAAGCGGCACGGTCATGCTGCTGGACTTCACCACGGGCAAGAACTCCGCCTGGGTCTCGCTAGAGAAGAAAGACGATCCGACGGTCCAGGCGTACCGGGAGTTCCTCGCCGGAAGCACGGCCCAGTCCATCGACGCCCTGGGCCCACATCTCATAACAAACAACTCGGCCTCCATCGGCCCCCGAAGCACCGCCGGGGTCTTCGGTCCCTCCTTGATGTTCCGTCCCGCAAACGCGCCGAGCGGCGGTCAGGACGCGCCTGTCGGCGGCACGAATTTTGCCGCGACGGGCGGCGCGGGGGCATCCAACGGCCCCGCCTCAATCGGCGGCTCCGGCAACCCTGGCAGCCCCAGCGGCCTCTCCGGCTCAGGCCCCTCGGGTGTCGACGGCGGCGCGGGCGACCCCGGCGCGTTCGGCGGCAGCGCGGGCCGGTTCATGGCGTCACGCCAGAGCGGCTCCAACGCGGCGGGCGGCAGCGGCGGCGGTCTCGGCGGCGGCGCGGCCGCGGCCGCACAACCGCTCTTCGCCGACGGCGGCGCCGTCGCCGACCCCGGCTCCATCCCCTTGACCTACAAAGGCACCGTCAGCGCCGACAAGCGCATGCACGGCGCGGAGAACCAGGCGCTCGACAGCGGCGCGCTGGCACCCGTCGGCGGCGCCTCCCAGGTCCCCAACCCGGACACGGACAGCCCTCAGCCGCGCGTGTTCGGCGCGACGACCAACGACTAGGCCCATGGGCCTAGGTCCTCTCGGGTCCTAAGCCGCTCGCGCGCGGACGCCGGCCCTGCTACCCTTGAAGCAGGATGAGAAACGCGGCGCTGACGGCGATCCTGATTCTGGCGGCCCTGGCCTCCGCGGCCCGGGCGCAGGGCGTGCCCCAGCTCATCGGCTCGGACCCGTTGTCGCGCGAGATCCTGGCCAAGACCAGCCTGCCGGACTCCGGCGTGACCGCCGCGGTGCGCACGGCCTCCGGACAGGTGGTCGTGCTCCAGTTGGCCGACACCTCCTCGCGCTTCGCCGCGACCCTGGCTCCCGCCGCCGCCTCGCCCGCCGTCGCGCTGGCTCCCGCCGCGGGCCTGGCGCCTAAACACGCCAAGAAGGCCGCGTCGCGCCGCCGGCCCAAGCGCGCGATCAAACAGCTCAAGCGGGCCGCTCGCCTGCGCGACTTGTAGATGGCCCGCCGAGCCCCAATAGGCCGTTTGCCCGCGCGCGTCTAGGCTCATCGTCCCACTACGGCGCGCCTCCGCTCTGCTAGAGTCTCCACGTGATTACTGCGGAAAAGACCTTCGTTCACGAGCCGATCTTCAGCCCGGCGGCGCCGCGGGCCGCCGGCGCCGCGGCCTCGGCGCAAACCCCCGAAATCTGGAGCATGCGCCTGTCCTTGCTCG
>JAJXVH010000140.1 GCA_021782205.1 bacterium
CAAACACTGCGCCCGTACCGAGTGAAAAGGGCGATGCTATAGAATAAGCTATCGCCCGTGGGAGAAATCAGCATGACAAAAGCAAGATGTTTGGGCCGTGTAATGTCGCTGGCGTTTCTGGTTCTGACCGCCGTTCTTCTGGCCGCCGGGCGCGCCGAGGCTACCTCGGGGCTGCGCACTCCGTTCGGCGAGGTGGTCGTGCGCAACCTCAAGATCGGCCAGACCTACTCGATGTACAAGCTCGTCAACCTGCCGCTGCGGCTCGTGAACACGGGCGACTCCGAGATCGATATCCGTATCGACTCGATCATGCCTTCTCCTGGCGAAATCAAGAAAGGCTACGAAGCGGTCGCGTCGACGTCGTGGGTCAGCGTCGAGCGCAGCAGCTTCACGCTGGGTCCAAACCGCGAAGCGGCCACCGACGTCATTATCTCGATTCCGAACGATGCGCGCCTTCTCGGACGGCGCTTCCAGGCGGACATCTGGAGCCGCACCGTGGGCGGTCGCGACCGATATGGGGTCGGCCTTCAAAGCCGTCTGCTACTGCACGTCGACAGCACTCCGCCCAGCGACGAGGAATTGAAAAAGAAGTTCGTCGATGAGCGCGTGGCCGATCTGGATTTCACCATCCTGCCCATCAACGCCGCGATCGGCGACGTGCCCTTGGGCCGCATGATCGATCTGCGCCATGAACGCAAGATCGCCATCAAGCTGATCAATCCCAACGACCGCGTCCTGAACTTCCGCGTGCGTTCGATCCCGGTCTGGGAGAGCCTCATCACGCCGACCGACGGATTCGAGGGCGCCGCCGACCCGAAATGGCTGGTTCCGGACGCCGGGGTTGTCCGGGTCGAAGGCAACAGCATTTCCGACACGAGCCTGAGCCTCGACATCCCCGATGAGCCGCGCAATCAAGGCAAAAAACTCTTGTTCGTCGTCAGCTTCGACTTGCTGGAACAAAAAATTCCGACGCACGTCTATTACCGATTGTTCGTGACGACCGTCGCTCCGGGCGCCAAGCCGGGTGCTACGGCCGTGCCGTCGAAGTAAGTCGTAAAAAAGACGCAAAGGAGAAGACAAGTGACCAAAATGAAGAAGACGTGGTGGACGGGGCTGGCGGCGGCGACGCTGCTCGGCCTTGCCGGAAAAGCTCAGGCGGTGCCGACGAATCCGGCCGTGCTGAGCATCGACGTAACCGTCACGGCGAGCCTGTCGGTGACGGTCAACGGCGCGGGAGCGAGCACGGAGGCCGTGACTTTCAGCGGCACTCCGAACGAGCTGCTGACGCAGGCGTCGACGACCACGGTGACCAACAACACCGGGGTTCTTTCGGAAATCTGGAAGCTGTCGACGGACGCCCAGTCGATGGACCAGACGGCGTCCTCGCCCTGGACGTTGCAGACCTCCTCGGTGACGGTGGGTCAGGACGCGTACGCGCTCCAGGCCGTGTTCGGCTCGTCGAACACGGTGGCGGCCGGCTGCCCGGCCGCTACGGCGACCGACTGGAACCCGCCGTCCGCGGCGCTGTTGACGACGACGCCGGTGCAGTACACGTCGTCGGTGTTCGGCGACTCGACGCTGAACAACAACGGCTCCTACCAGCCCGACAACCTCGTCTCCGGCGAAATGTTCGCGGGAAGCTCGCGGGCGCTGTGCTGGAGAATCGTGGCGCCGGCGTCGGTGACGACCACGGACACGCAGGAGATACGGATCGTCGTCACGGCCGCGCTCTGAGGCTGAAAGGCTAAAAGAGCCCGGCCGATGTTCCGGCGCGCCTCTGTCGGCGCGTTCCTGATCCTGGCGCTTTTTTTAGGCGCCGGGATCGGTCATGCCCTGAGCCTGCGCAGCTCGGCGGCCGAGGCGTTCCTGGGCGACGCGGCCCCGGGGACTTCGGCGGTCTTGTCGCGGGCGACGGGCGCTCGTCTCCTCCTGGAGAATTCCGGCGCGGACGTTGTTCGCGTCGGATTAAAGGTCGTCCTTCCCCCCGCGGGGGATTTGAAGGACGGCTTCGATGCTTGGCCTTTTCCCGGCCGGGTCCGATTGGCTTGCGCCGCATCGGAACTCCGGCCGGGAGGGGCCGCTCCAGTGGAGATCGTCGTGGATGTGCCGCGCGATCCGTCGTTGTCGGGCGGGCAGTATCAGTTCGACGTGCGGGCGTCGGCCTCCGACCACGCCGGCTCGTCGTTGACGCTGAAAACCCGGGTGCTCCTGTCGGTCGGGGCGCCGCTGGCCGAAGCCGGGGACATCCCGGCGGAGGGACGCGCGGAGCGCCCCGGGGTATCGCTGGCGCCGGCTTCCGCGGCGCTGGAGAAAGTCCCCTTGGGGCGTACGTCCGGGAGAGGCCCGGGGGAATGGACGACGGTGAAGATCGTGAACGCCGGAGACGAGGACTTGACGGTGTCCTTGCGGCCGGCGCGAAGCTGGGACGCGGACGGGCCGTCGCTGAAGGGGCAGACTCCGGGGCCCAATCCGCGCTGGCTGGTCTTCGAACCGGCCGTCGTACGGGTGCCCGCGGGAGCCATCGGTTCGGTGCGGGTGGGCGTGGCGGTGCCGCGTCAGGCGCGCTACGCGGACAGGAAGTGGACGTTCGTCGCGGCGGCCGACGCCGCGGCCGGCGGCCGGCGTACGCGCCGGTATTTCGTCCTGCGCGTCGTTACGCAGGAATTAAAAAAGGAGGATGACAACCGTTGACGCCGTGCTGAATCATCGCGCATGAGATCCGGGCTGATCGTCGCATTGAAGTCCGCGGGACGGGCCGCCATGAGGGCGGTCCGGCGCGCCGCGCTCGGAGCGCCGCTTTACGCGGCGCTTCTGGGCGCGGCGCTCCCCGTGGGCGCCCATGCCGCGAACACAGCCTCGCTCGACATCGACGTGGACTTCTCGGGCATCGCGAACATCTCGAACTTGACGGCGTCGTCGGGCACGGCACCGGGCACCATCGACCTGTCGTGGACGGAGCCCTACCGCAACGCGGGCGTCTCGCCGTTCGCCTACGACATACGCGTCTCCTCGGTCGCGCAAATCCCCAACGAGACGGCCTACAGCACCTCCTCGGCGCTGTCGGCGGTCTCGCCGAGCCTGCCTCCGGCGCCGGGAACGGGCGGGGGTGCCGCGGCCTTCGTGGTCTCGGGCCTGACGCCGGGCGTGACCTATTACTTCGCCATCCACGAGCATGACTCGGGCTCGGTCGCGGATTACTGGATCCGCAGCCCGGCTCTGCACCTGAACGCGACGAACTACGCGCTCGCGGCCGCAGGCGCTCCGTCGTCGCCGGTCCCGGGAGCGGTGCTGTCGGCGTCGTCGACGACGATCGCCGGCGATTGGTCTCTGACGACGGGTGCTACCGACTACGTCCTGGCGGCCTCCGTGAACGCGTCTCTGCCGCCGTCTCCGGTGGCGGCGTCCTCGACCACTTTGGCCAGCACCGGCACGGTGGCGGGGCTGGCGCCTAACACGACCTACTACCTGTCGGTCAGCGCCTGCGAGCAGGGCTGCTCGGCCTTCGCCGCCATCGGTTCGACGATCACCGCTGCCGCTCCGGCGCTGGCCTTGTCCACCACGTCGGTCTCCAGTTCCACCGTCTCTCTGGCCTGGAACGCCGACGGCAACCCGGCGGGCACTTCCTATCGCGTGCTGGTCAGCACGGACGGCGTGGATTACACGGTCGCGTTGACCACCGCGTCTGCGGCGGCGACCGCCGTGGGTCTGAACCAGAGCACGACCTACTACTTCGAGGTCGTGGCCTTGAACGCCGCGGGAACGCCGGCCGCCGCCGTGGGCCCGGTCCAGGTGTACACGCCCAGCGGAGCGCCCCCGGCGCCCGCCTCCGGCGCGCCGATCGCGGTCTATCAATCCTCGGCCACCGCGGCGTGGGCGCTGTCTTCTGGTGCGACCGACTACGTCTTGGCGGCCTCGCTTTCCCCCGCCGATCCGCCCACCGCCGTCGCGGCTTCATCGACCACCGCCTCGAGCACCGCCACTTTGGCCGGCCTGGGTCCGAACGCGACTTATTACTTCTTCGTCTCGGCCTGCGGCCAAGGATGTTCTTCCTACGCGGCGATCAGCTCGACGATCACGGACGCGGCGCCGGCGATCACGCTGTCGACGACGTCGGTGTCGAGCACGGCCATCTCGGTGGCGTGGAACGGCAACGGCAACCCGGCGGGCACGCTGTATAAGGTTGAGATCAGCACGGACGGCGTGGACTTCAGCGTGGCGCTGAGCACGAACTCGACGGCGGGAACGTTCGGTTCAATCGCGCCGAACACGACGTATTACATCGAGGCGGTGGCGGTCAACGGGGCGGGTGTCGCGAGCGCGCCGTCGAACGTGGTGCAGGTGCTGACGCCGTTGGGCACGCCGGCCGCCCCGACGGGCGGTTCGCCGCAGACCGTCTACACCTCGTCGGCGACGGCGACGTGGGCGTTGTCTGCGGGTGCGACGGACTACGTGTTGGTGGCGTCAAGCAACCCGGGTCTGCCGCCGAACCCGGTCGCGGCGTCGAGCACGACGCTGACGAGCACGGGGACGTTGACGGGCCTGGGTCCGAACGCGACCTACTACTTCTTCGTGACGGCGTGCGCGGGCGGCTGCTCGAGCTACACGGCGATGGGCTCGACGATCACGGACGCGGCGCCGGCGATCAGCCTGTCGACGACGTCGGTGTCGAGCACGACCATCTCGGTGGCGTGGGGCGCGGACGGCAACCCGGCGGGGACCGAGTATAAGATCGAGACCAGCACGGACGGCGTGGACTTCACCGTGGCGTTGACGACGAACTCGACGGCGGGAACGTTCGGTTCAATCGCGCCGAACACGACGTATTACATCGAGGCGGTGGCGGTCAACGGGGCGGGTGTCGCGAGCGCGCCGTCGAACGTGGTGCAGGTGCTGACGCCGT
>JAJXVH010000141.1 GCA_021782205.1 bacterium
CGGCCTCGGCGGCGACGCCCGTCGCCGCGGGGCCGGGGGCGCGAAAGCGGGCTTCGGCCGTCGCGGCGGCGGCCGCGACCGGCAACGCGGCGGCGGGCAGAGCGGCTGTCGCGGAGAGCGCGGCCAGCGGAGCCGCGACCGCAGCGGCGGAGGGCAACGAAGCGCCGGAGATCGGCGCCGTGACGGGAAGAATCGGGCCCAGCGCCGATTCGGCGGGCGCGGCGGGGCGTTCGACGAATTGCGCGAGCGCGGCCTGGGGCGTGGAGGCGAGGACGACCGAGAGGGAGATGAGCGCCGAGGCCAAAGAGTTGTGTTTCTTCATGATGCGCGCATCCTACGAAAGCGCCGGCGGCGCGACGCGGGCCCATGGTCCCATCTTTTCAGCGCAGAGGTCCCGGCGCGATCTGGGACTTTCGACCGGGAGGACGCGGTCGTGCGGATTTGATACGATGCCCTCCCCATGGAAATCGGCATCGTCGGGCTTCCGAACGTCGGTAAATCGACGATCTTCAACGCGCTCACCTCCGGCAACGCGGCGGCGTCGAACTATCCGTTCACCACCATCGAGCCCAACGTGGGCGTGGTCGCCGTTCCGGACCCGCGCCTGGGCCGCCTGACCGAGCTGGTCAAGCCCAAGAAGACGGTTCCGGCCTCGTGCCGCTTCGTGGACATCGCGGGGCTGGTCAAGGGTGCGGCGCAGGGCGAAGGGCTGGGCAATAAATTTCTCGCGAACATCCGCGAGGTGGACGCGATCCTGCACATGGTGCGTCTCTTCAAGGACCCCGACGTGGTCCACACCATGGGCGGCGTGGATCCCAAGCGCGACATCGAGGTCATCGAGACCGAGTTGATGCTCGCCGATCTGGACAGCCTGACCAAGCAGTACGACAAGGTCTCCGGCAAGGCCAAGTCGGGAGACAAGGTCGCGCGCGAGGCGCTGGTGATCCTGGACGCGCTCAAGAGCGGCCTGGAGTCCGGCAAGCCGGCGCGCGCGCTGGGCTTGGACCCGAAGGCGATCGCCGGATTTTCTCTGCTGACGGCCAAGCCGGTCCTGTATGTGGGCAACACCGACGAGACCCCGGACCCGGCCGTGATCGCGGACTTTTCGGCGTTCACGAAGGCGCGGGGCTCCGAGTCCGTGGTGATCTGCGGCAAGCTGGAAAGCGAGATCGCCCAGCTCTCCGGGGAGGATCGCGCCATGTTCATGAAGGACCTGGGTCTGGAAACCAGCGGCCTGGAGAAGGTCATCGTCGCGGCGTACAAGACGCTGGGACTGTGCTCCTACTTCACGGTCGGCGAGATCGAGGTTCGCGCCTGGACCATCCCGGTGGGCGCCAAGGCGCCGCAGGCCGCGGGCGTGATCCACACCGACTTCGAGAAGGGCTTCATCAAGGCCGACATCTACGGCTACGCCGACATCGACAAGCTGCTGACCGAGGCCGCCCTGCGCGAGAAGGGCCTGATCCGCTCCGAAGGCAAAGAGTACGTCGTCAAAGACGGCGATGTCTGCCATTTCAAGTTCGCCAACTGAGGCGCCTGCCGTGCCGTGCCGCCATTTCGGAACCTGCGGCGGCTGCGCGATCCAGGATAAGCCCTACGACGACCAGCTCGCGTATAAAAAAGACAAGATCGCGGCCGCGCTGAAGGACGTGGCGGGCTTGCCCGCGCTGTCGATGCTGGGCTCACCGTCGATCTGGAACTACCGCAACAAGATGGAGTTCAGCTTCGGCGACGTGTATCCGCCGGTCCCCGGGATGTGGCTGCACCTGGGCATGAAGCCCAAGGGCCGCTGGTACACCATCCTCGACTTGGAGGAATGCCGTCTGCCCAGCCCGGAAGCCGCGCCGCTGTTGGCGGCCGTGCGCGCGTGGGCGGCGGCCGAGAAAGTCCCGCCGTATAACTCCCATAAAAAGGAGGGGCAGCTTCGGCACCTGGTCCTGCGCGAGGCCAAGAACCGCGCCGAGCGCATGGTGCTCTTGGTCACCGTCACGGGCGAGATCCCAAAGGAGTCCTTCGTGGCCGCGGTGAAGTCCGTCTATCCCGCCACGACCATCTTGCTGGGCCGCAACGCGAAAGTCTCCGACACCGCCGTCTCCGATTCCCTGGAAATTTTGACCGGCGACGGTTTCGTCACCGAGACGCTGAATTTTCCCGACGGGTCGCTCGACTACCGCGTCTCGCCGCAGTCGTTCTTTCAGACCAACACGTCGGGCACCCAACGGCTCTATGGCCTGCTGCGCGATTGGACGCGGGAGCTGAACGCAAGGCTGATGCTCGATCTCTACTGCGGCGGCGGCGGCATCGCGCTGTCCTTGGCCGGCGCGTGCGCGCGGGTGATCGGCGTGGAATCCAACCGCGACGCCGTCGCCGACGCCAAAGCCAACGCCGCGCTCAACGGCCTGGCCAATTGCGAGTTTTACGGCGCCGCCGTGGAGTTCCTGCTGCCGGCCCTCTTGGACATGGAGCCCGACGCGGCCGTGGTGGACCCTCCGCGCGCGGGCCTGCACGCCGCCGCCGCGGCCGCGTTGCTGGCGGCCTCGCCCAAGGTGCTGTTCTACGTCTCCTGCAATCCGGAGTCCTTGGCGCGGGACCTCAAGATCCTGGCCCCGCGCTACCGCGTGGAGCGTCTGGTGGGCGTCGATCTCTTTCCGCACACGGACCACGTGGAAACCGTCGCGTGGCTGTCGCGGCGCGCGGCCGATGAGGTATAATCAAAGCCTCCCGGGCCTTCTCTTGCGCTCGTAACACAAAGGATAGTGTGCTGCCCTGCGAAGGCAGATATCCAGGTTCGATTCCCGGCGAGCGCAAAAGACGGCTCGGGTTTTTATTTTCGGCGCGGTCCGCGACGCGCGGTCAGCGCGGAGGGCGGGCTTCCAGCGCGGCGATGCGCCGGGCGTGGTCGTCGATGACGCGGGGCAGAATGGCCGATTCGCGCCAGAGGGTTTCCATGCGGGAGACGGCGGTGTCCATGGTCGTGACGACGTCGGCTCTCAGCGCGCGCATCTCGCCGCGCAGTTCCGTGCCGAGGCGGTCGATGCGAACGTTGGTCTTGATGATCTCATGCGCCAGGCGCTTGGTGGACGCGGCGAGATCGGTCTTTACGCCGGCGAGATCGGTCTTTACGCCGGCAAGATCGGTCTTTACGCCGGCAAGATCGGTCTTTACGCCGGCAAGATCGGTCTTTACGCCGGCCAGGTCGGCCTTCACTTCAGCGAGGTCGGCTTTGACCTCGCCGATCTCGATCTTCAGTTCGGACTTCACGGCGAGGACGTCGGCCTTCGTGGCCGGAGCGCAAGCGGGGTCGGACATGGTTTTATGATACCTCCTGCGCAGATCGCGGTGCCAGGGTCAAAGGGCCCAAGGGCCGTCGTATATATACGCGCGTGGGGTCAAAAAAGTTCCATCTTCCCGCCGCATATCAAGGCAAGGTTCCGGCGCGGACGCTCCTCTTGGGATTTGGCGGGTGCCTGACTGACTCCAGCGTCACTCGACCTTTTTAGTCGGGATTGCTCGGCGGCCCGAACAAAGCGTGCCTTGGTGGAACGTCATCCGCCAGCGGCCGTCGCTACGCTTCCAAACGGAACAGCGTAAAGATTCGACCGGCTTCTTTTTGCCCGGGAGATGCTTGCTGAGCCGGAAAGTCGTCAAAACGATGTCCGACGACAATGCGCGCGCTTCGAAGTCCGACAGTGTGTAGCGCTTCGGATGTTCGTCGCGCAGCGCCGCGATGATTTCGGACTTGGCGTAAGCCTCCCCGGTGCTTGCGAACTCGGTAAAATCATCGGCCAGAAGCACATCAACTACCGCGGAGGACCTCCGCACCGCGGGCTCAAGCAGACGTTCTTCGAGACGTCGGAGTGTTCGCTTCAGCGGACCGATCCGAAGGACACGTGAATGGGATGCCATCGCGGCGGAGTTATTTTATCGGACCCGCGCAGTAGAGGCGCAGGGGCTCGAAGCGTGTGTCTGCGTCCTGGCCGATCACCACGAAGAAGGCGGGCTGGACGCTGCGGTCCAGGACGATTTTTAGGCCGCCCAGCGTGCGCGCGTGGGCGCCCAGCCATTTTTTAAAGCGCGCCAGCTCCGCGCGCTGTTGGTCGGGCTTCGGCGCCGTGGCCAGCGTGACGTGCGGCGTGAACACGTCGTCGTAGCGGTCGCGCGGGCGCAGGCCCGCGTCCGTCATGGCCTGGCGGTCGGCGCGAAGCCGCTTGGACCACTCCGCGGGCACCGGCTCCAGTCTCATCGCCACCACCTGCTTTTGCGGCCCAAACAAATCCGGCGTCCCGGTCATCTTCACCGGCCCGCTGGAAAGGTCGGGGCCGTCCAGTCCCAGCCGCTCCATGTCGGGCAACTTCGCCGGGTCCCAGCCGCTCACCGACATGAACGCCAGCGTGATGTGCAGATTCGACGGCTTTTCAAAGAGCAGGTGTGGGAATTTCTTGGCCAACTTCTTTTGCGCCCGACGCCACTTGTCGGCAAACGGCGTGCGCGACAGCGGCAGGGACGAAAACAGCGGCACGCGGCCCAGCCCTTTGTCGTTGAGCACGGCCGCAGGGCACGAAAGTCCGGCGGCCGCGGACGACGCGGCCAGAAAGCCGACGGCGGCAAGCGTCGCGGCAACACGCAAGGGAAAGTTCATGAGTCCACTTTACAACAGCCGCAACGGGCGAGTCGAACGGCTCAATCGCGCAGGTGCGCTTCCTGAACCGAGGACGCGGCGGCGCAGGCCAGGACGGCCGCGCCCAGACCGGCGAACGTCGCGGTGAGGGATTTTTCCGAGGCCCAGCAGCCGACCG
>JAJXVH010000037.1 GCA_021782205.1 bacterium
CCCGCACAGGCCCCGCGTGATTCCGCGCGCGCGGAGCTGGAACGGCTCGCCGAGCGCGGCGCGCGCTTCGACGGCGGCCGCGCCGCCGCCGGCTCCGCTGCGACCGCCGCCGAAGACCCGCGCAAGCTCGGCAAAAGGGCCCCGGTACGCGACCCGCGCAATCTGCTTCTGGCCAAGTACGTCAAGTCGGCTCTGGCCGCGCCGCCCGCGCAGGCCGATTTCTCCGCCAAGGTCAAGAACTGGGGCATGATGCTCAACGACACCTTGGGCGACTGCACCGTCGCGGCCTGCGGCCATCAGATCCAGCAGTGGACGGCCAACGCCGGCACTCAGCAGACGCCGCCCGACTCGTCCATTTTGTCCGCCTACGAGGCCGTCTCCGGCTACCGCCCAGGGCAGCCCTCGACCGACGGCGGTGCCGAGATGCTGACCGTGCTCAAATACTGGCGCAAGCTGGGCATCGACGGCCACAAGATCGGCGCGTTCGCCTACATCGACCCGACGAATTTCGACCACATCCGCGCCGCGGTGTGGACCTTCGGCAGCGCCTATCTGGGCCTGGCCATGCCCCAGTCGGCCCAAAAGCAGGACACCTGGGACGTGCCGGCGGGCGGCGCGGTCGGCGCCGGCGCGCCGGGCTCTTGGGGCGGCCACGCCGTCGAGGTCGCCGGCTTCGGCCCGAAGGGCCTGCTCATCGTGACCTGGGGCCAGCTCAAGTGGATGACGTGGGACTTCCTCAAAACCTACTGCGACGAGGCCTACGCGATCATCAGCAAGGACTTCCTCGCGGCCGGCAAGACGCCCAACAACGGCTTCGACTTGGCCGCGCTCAACGCGGACTTGAAGGCCGTCGCCGACATCCCGCCGCCGTCGACCGAGCAGTCCCGCCGCACGCCCGCGAAGAAAAAGCGTCGCGCGCGCTAAGCCGTCGAGGGGGAGCCCGGCGGAACGGTCCGCGCGGCGGCGCGCTGGCGCAGGGCCAGCCGCTCCTCGCGGACCATCTCGGCCACGTCGGCCGCGGCCAGACCCACGCGCGCGGCGTAGGCCGCGAGCAGGGCCTGCTCGGCGTCGTCGATGGCGCCGTCGGAAAGTTCCATGCGGATGAGGCCGCGCAGGATGGACTCCGCCTGCGCCGCGTCCGCCGGCGGCGGCAAGTCGAGCGTATGGTTCAACGCGGCCTGGAGCAGGCTCTCGGTCTGGGCCGGGTCGACGCCGCGTTTCTGCGCATACGCCGTCAGGTAGGCCTTCTCGGCGTCGTCGACGATCCCGTCGGCCGCCAAGCCCAGAGCCAGCACCGCGACCGCCTCCGCCGGCGGCAGGTTGTCTCCCCAGTCCAGGCCGTAGATCGCCATCGGGGCGTCGGGCCCGTCGGATGGACGCCGCCACAAGCCGAAGGCGGCGATCTCATCGAGCACCCAGTTCAGCGAGCCGTCGTTGAACGCGCGGCCGCAGTACGCGCAGGACGCCGCGTCCGCCTCGGACGGGGCGGCGCCGCAGGCGGGGCAGCGCGCCGTGCGCAGTCCGGATTTCGGATCGCTCTGTACGCCGGACTTGCGCTTGAAAATGAGGAAGTGCGTCTTGCGCCGGCGGCCGAGGGAGCGCCGCTGGGCGCCCGCGCCCTCCCACGCCTCGGCCTCCCAGCGCACCTGCACGTGCGCGCGCTCGAAAGGCCCCCCGGACTCGAAGGCGACGGTCGCGACCGCCCCCACGGCCGCGTCGCTCTCGAAGCTCCCGTCGAAAGCGAGCGTCTTCAAGAAATCGTCGTCGCTCATGCCGCGCAGGGGCGCTGCGTCCTGCCGGCGGCGCGCGTCCAGCCAGCGCCAGAACGCGACCGACGCGCGGTCCTCCAAGGACTCCAGGCTCAGCCCCGGGTCGGCCTCGCGCATGTCCTCCCAGCCGCCGATCTCGCGCTTCGCGTTGGGAAAAGCCCACTCGCTCGACTGCGTGATCATGACCAGCACCCAGTCGTGTTCGCCGGAGTTGACCCAAGCCTTGCACGCCGCGCATTGCGCCGCGTCGGCGATCTGAAGCGGTGCGCCGCAGCTGGGGCACAAGCCTTCCAAAAGCCCCGGACGCGCCAGCGTCTTGGCTCCGGGGCGGCGCAGGAAAGTCCAGACCTCCTCGAACTCGCCGTCGTCGAACGAGAGCACGCTCTCGTCGGCCAGCGACACCATCCGGTCGTGGGCCGCGGCGCGCACGCGAACGTAGATGGAGTCGAAGTGAGGTCCCGCCAGATAGCCGACGGCTTCGTTGGAAATGACGTTCACGTCCGTCATGAGATTGCGCAGGCCGCGCGCCTTCTGCTCCGCGATCTGCCTGGAGAAGCGCTCGAACACGCCGTCGGAGATGAACGCGCGCGCCTTCGACATGTCCTGATTGCTCCACGCGTCCTGGATCGCCAGGAACGCCCCGGCCGCGCGCTTGAGAAACGCGGCCTCGTCGAAAGCGGGGTCGCGCGCGCGGATTTCGGCCAAGGCCTCCCGCCGCCCCACGCCTATCTGCTCCGAGTAGGCGGTCGCCACGTTCGTCGGAAGCTCCTCGATGGCGCCGTCCTCCTGAACGCCGCTCCCCCGGCTCTGGAAATAGAGCCAGATCAGAAACAGCGTCAACGGAACCATGATGAGCGGGTGCTCGAACAAAAGCTGGAAATACAGATAGACCAGAAAACCCGCGCCGCCCCCGCCGCCGGAGCCGTGGGAGCCGCCGCCGAAGCTCCCGCCGCCGTGGTAGCCGCCGCCGCCGCCCGCGCGCGCGAACGCGTCGGTCGCGGCGAGTAGAAAAAACGCGGCGCGAAGTGCGCTTCGGATCACCGCCGCAGTTTAGCCGAGAATGCGGCGCGCGTCAACCGCCAGCCAGACGCGCCCCGAGTGAACCGTCAGCAGTCCGCGGCCCGCGCAGCGATTGCCCAGGCCGCGGCTGCCGCGCGTGAGCGGCTCTTCGCTCAGTCCGTAGAGCGCGCCGGTCAAGGTCACGCGCGCGCGCGGCGCGGCCAGCAGGGAGAAGCGCTCGCCCCGACGCAGGTCCAACGCGTGACGTCCGGGGCCCAGCAGTCGTGCCAATCCCCCGCCCACGACGGCGATCTCCAGTTTCCCGCCCCGGCGCTCCAGCGCGGCCAGGTTGACCAGCTCGTGATCAAGCCCCCCGCCGAGCGCGCCGGCAATCCAGACCCGACGCACGCTCAGAGACTCGAGGTAGTCCAAGGATTTATCCAGGTCGCCGCGGGACACGTCGAGGTCGCGTATGAAGGAAACTCGGCTCCAAGATCGCGGAAGCGATCTTGGAGCCGAGTCCATATCGCCGACCACCGCGTCCGGAACCAATTTGAGGGAAAGGGCGTGTCGCGCGCCGCCGTCGGCGCACACCAGCATGTCCGCGCTCCGCGCCAGCGCGCGCACCGTCGCGTGCTCGCGCAACTCCCCATTGAGCAGAAGCAGGGCGCTGCGCGGCTTCACAGCGCGCCGGGTTCCGTCTCGACCTGCAAGGTCACGTGGGTGAGGCCGAAACGCTCGGACAGCAGGACGCGGCCGGCCTTGAGCACCGCGGCTTCGTCGCGCGAGGGTGCGACGACGACGTGGGCGCTCATCGCCTCCTGGCCGCGCGTGACCGACCACAGGTGCAGGTCATGCACCTCGCGCACGCCGTCAAGGCCGCCGAGAGCGACGCGGATCTCCTCGATGTCGAGATGCGCCGGCGCTCCCTCCAGAAGAATATGCACCGAATCGCGCAGAAGCCAGAACGCGGTCAACACGATGCCGAAGCAGATCAGCGCGCTGACGAGGGCGTCTACCTCATACCAGCCCGTGGCCAGGATCACCAGCGCGGCCAGGATCGCGCCACAGGAGCCCGCGGCGTCGCTGAGCACGTGCAGGAGCGCGCCGCGCAGGTTCATGTTTTCGCGGCCGCGCCAAAGCAGCGCGGCCGAACCCAGGTTGCAGGCCAGGCCGACCGACGCGACGGCGAGCATGGGGCGCACGGCGATGGGCGAGGCGAAAGTCCAGCGCGCCCAGGCCTCGCGCAGGATGAAGCCGGTGGCCACCATCAGCGCCACCGCGTTGCCGAGCGCGGCCAGGACCTCGACGCGGCGGTAGCCGTAGGTGCGCTTGGGGTCGGCCGGCATGCGCGCCAGCACGGCCGCGAACAGGCTTAAGCCCAGCCCGAGAAGATCGACGGCCATGTGCGTGGCGTCGGCGATCAGGGCGAGGCTTCCCGACCACCAGCCGCCGGCCAGTTCCGCGACGAAGATCACCGCGGTCAGCGCCATGGCGCCGGTCAGCGGGCGCAGGTCGCGCGTCTCGTGGTGGACGTGGTCTTCGCCCATGACGGGGCCTAGAGGTCCGGGCGCGCCTTCTGGCGCGCGATTTCGTAAAGCAGGGCCGTCGCCGCGCAGGACGCGTTGAGGCTGCCCACGCCGTGCGCGACCTGAGGCACGCTCAACAGTTCGTCGCACGACGCGCGCACCAGCGGCCGCATGCCGTAGCCCTCGGAGCCGACGACCAGCACGCACGGCGTGTTGAGCGTCGCCTCCCAGGCGGGCTTGCCCGCCGCGTCCGCGCCGTACGTCCAGAAGCCGGCCTCCTTGCAGCGCGCCAGGGTCTGGGCCAAGTTGACGACGCGGTGCACCGGAATCTTCAGCGCCGCCCCGGCCGAGGCCTGGATCACCGCCGGCGTGACCGGCGCCGAGCGCCGCTCCGGGATCACCACGCAGCGCGCGCCCAACTGGAGCGCGGAACGCGTGATCGCGCCCAGGTTGTGCGGATCCTGGATCTGATCCAGCGCGACGACGACCAGCCCCTTCTTGCGGCTCTCGTCGAGCCCGGCCAGCCACTCGGTGAAAGTCTCGGCCGGGTCGTAGACCGCCTTCAGCGCCACGCCCTGGTGGCGCGCGCCCTTCAGCGCCCGGTCCAGCTCCGGCCGCGCCATGTACTGCACGGGCACGTTCAAGTCCTTGGCCAGGCGCACGATCCGCGCTATTTCCTCGTGCTTGAGTTCGTGTTCGATCCAGAGAGCGCGCGCGTCGTCGGGCGCGCGCTCAAGCGCCGTCCGCACCGCCTCGAAGCCGCCGATCCAGCGCGTGTCCGCGTTCGCCGGCCGCGACGATTCCTCCTCGCCGCCTTCGCGCCCCGATCCGTCGCCGACGTCCCGGCGCGGGCCGCGGTCATGGGACGGACGCGAGCCGCGCCCGGGCACATTCTTTCCGCGTCGAAAATGCTTCATTTGCGCACCGCCTTCGCGCCGTCCTTCGTGTCCTTCACGATCCAGCCCAGGGCCTCGATCTCTTGGCGCAGGCGGTCGGATTCGGCGAAATTTTTGTCCTGGCGCGCGCGCTGACGCTCGGCCAGCAGGCGCGTCACCGCCGGGTCCTCCGGCGCTTCGGAGGGCGCCAAGAAAATATCCAGCGCCAGCACGGACTCGGCCTCGTTGAGCAGGGCCTTCTTCGTCCCGTCGCTCCGGTCCGACTTCAGCACGTCCCAGACGACCGCGAGCGCCGCGGGCACGTTCAAATCGTCGGACAGCGCGTCCTTGAAGCGCGCGGAGAAGTCCGCCGCGTCAGGCGCGGCGGGCGCGCCCGCAAAAGCGCGCGCGGCCTCGGCCAGGCGGCGGCGCGCGGTCTTCGCGGACTCCAGGGACTCCCAGGTGAAGTCCAATTGCTTGCGGTAGTGAGCGGTGAAGCAGTGATACTTGTAGTCCAGCGGGGAAAATCCGCGCTCCGTCAGATCCGCCAGCCGCACGAAGCCGCCGGAGGACTTCGCCATCTTGGCGTTGTTCATCAGCAGGAACTCGCCGTGCAGCCAGACCTTCGCGAAGGGCTTGCCGGTCGCGCCCTCGGACTGGGCGATCTCGTTGGTGTGGTGGATGGGCACGTGGTCGATGCCGCCGCAGTGGATGTCCAGCGTGTCGCCGAGAAACTTCATCGCCATGGCCGAGCACTCGATGTGCCAGCCCGGAAACCCCTTGCCCCACGGCGAGTCCCACTCCATCTGCCGCGTCTTGCCGCGCGGCGAGAATTTCCACAGCGCGAAATCGGTCAGGCGCCGCTTTTCCGCGTTCTCCTCCACGCGCGCGCCGGACTTCAATCCCTCCAGGTGCTCCGGGGTCATCAGCTTGCCGTAGTCCGGAAGCTTGGCCGTGTCGAAATAAAGGCCGTCGGAGGTTTTATAGACGAAGCCCTTCTTGTCCAGGCGCTCGACCAAAGAGATCTGCTCCGGGATGTAGTCCGTCGCGCGGCACAGCACGTCCGGCGGCAGGAGTTCGAGCGCCTTGCAATCCGCCAAGAATGAATCCGTGTAGAACCTCGCGATGTCCCACGCGCTCTTGCCCTCACGCGCGGCGCCGACCTCCATCTTGTCCTCGCCCTCGTCGCCCTGGCTGGTCAGATGGCCCACGTCGGTCACGTTCATCACGCGGTACGGAGCATAGCCGAGAAGCCTCAGCGTGCGCACCAGCACGTCTTCGAAAATGTAGGTCCGGTAGTTGCCGATGTGCTGGTAGTTGTAGACCGTGGGGCCGCAGGTGTAGAGACCAACCCGCGGCGGGGACAAAGGCGCCACCGCCTCCTTGGCGCGCGTCAGGCTGTTGAAAAGCCGCAAGGTCATCGCGCCGTATTGTAGGAAATCCGCGGGGCGGCCGCGCTTCAGCGCGCGGCGCGCCGCGCGCCCACGTAGGCGAGCGTGCAGCAGACCATGATCGGTACGACCAGGCCGTAGTCGCGCGTCATCTCGATGCCGAGCATCATCCCGGTCACGGGTGCTGCGAACGCCGCGGTGAACACGCCGCACAGGCCGGCGAGCGCGAACGCGCCGGACACGGGGATCGTGGCGCCCAGCCACGACCAGCCTTGGCCCCAGCCGGATCCCGCCGCCGCGCCGATGAACAGCGTCGGCATCAGCGCGCCGCCGGAGCCCCCGGAACCCAAGGTCAGCGCGGTGGCGGCGAGCTTGCCGAACGCCAGCGCCGGCGCGCGCCAACCCAAATTTTCGCCGGACAGGAAAGAGGCGATCGCGTCGCGTCCCGTCCCGGCGACGCGCGGCGTCAGCAACGTCAGCGCGCCCACCAGCAGGCCGCCCGCGCCCGGCCGCGTCCAATCCGGCAGAGCCGTGACCCGGTCGGACAGCTTCTCGACGGCGCGGATGCCTTCGCTGTAGAGCCGCCCCAGAAGCGCGCAGAGCAATCCCAGTCCCGCATACAGGGCCAGATTGCGCGTCCAGACCCACTGGTAGCTCAGCATCGGCGCCATGTCCGCGCCGTGGAGCATCCCGCGCGCCACGACGGCCCCCGTCACCGAGGACACGACGACCGCCGGAAAGGCCTCGTTGGCGAAGTCCTTCAAGATGACCTCCATCGTGAAGAACACGCCCGCCAGCGGTATGCCGAACGCGGCCGAAAGTCCGCCGACGGCGCCGGCCGCGACGAAGGTCTTGAGCTCGCCGGGCTCGACTTCCAAAAAACGCCCCAACGCGGAGCCCACCGCGGAGCCGATCTGCACGACCGGGCCTTCCAGCCCCGCCGAGCCGCCGAAGCCGATGGTCGCCGCCGACGCCAGCGACTTGACCCACGCGACGCGCGACGGGATCCGGCCATCCTGCTCGTTGATCGCGCGCGCGACCTCGGCCACGCCGTGGCCGCCGGCCTCCGGGTAGCGCCGGCGCGTCAGCCAGCCGGACAGCAGGCCCCCGACTCCCGGCAGAACCACGATCGCGACGGGGCCCAGAATAGACCCCGAGGACGCCAGCCGCCCGCGCATATCCTGAAAAATATCGAGCAGGAGATGGAATCCGACCGCGGCCAGGCCCGTGGCCAGGCCGACGGCGACGCCGGAAAGCAGCAGCTGCCGGTCGAACGTCAGGCCGCGCACCAGGCGCCGGACGACGCGCAGCAGCGGCGCTGCGATCTCCGCGCGCGCGCCGGACGAGGTGGCGGCGGGCCTGTTCATCGGCCTGATGCTACCAAATGGCCTGGTTCGGCCGCCGCGGAGGCGGGGTCGCCGCGCGAAGCAGCCCACATCCCGGCGACGATCAGCGCGCCGCCCGCCAAAGTCCAGCGCGAAAGCGGGTCGCCGAGCAGGCCCGCGCCCAGCGCCACGCCGACGAGCGGCTGCAAGAAAATGAAGTTCGCCGTGGCCGAGGCCTCCACGCGGCTCAAGACCTTGTTCCAGATCAGCGCCCCAAGAAAACTGGCGGCGACCGCCAGATAGACGAGCGCCAGCCACGGACCGGCCCCGGCCGCGCGCCACGATGACGGGGACAGTCCCGGCGCCGCCCACGGCGCCGCGACCGCGAACGCGATCAAGGTCGTGGCCGCGGTGAAGTCCATCGGCTCGACGCGCGCGAGCACGGGCTTGCCCAACACGCTGTAGAGCGACCACAAGACCCCCTGCGCGGCGAGCAGAAGGTCTCCCGCCAGGCGGCCGCCGACGGCGGCGCGCCAGCCCGGCGGGCCTTGAAAGGCGATCAGCGCCGCCCCGGCCAAGCCCGCGGCAAGCGAGGCGGCCTTCAATCCCGTCAACGCCTCGCCGAGAAACGCGCAGGACAGCGCCACCAAGGAGACCGGCTCCAGGCACGCCAGCAAGGACGCCGACGTGCCGCTCGACAGGTGCTGTCCGTACAGACCCAGGATCAAAGGCAACGCGTAGCCCAACAGGCCCACGGCCGCCAGCCGAAGCCAGTCGCCCGCTCCCAGCGCCGCCAGACGCGCGCGGCCGCGCCACGTAAACGGCGCAAACAGCGCGGCGGCCAGGGCCAGGCGCAGGAACGCGGCGTCGCGCTCCGGAAAGGCGCGCAGAACGATCGTCGCCGCCGGATAGGAACTGCCGCCGATCGCGTTGGTGAGCAGAAGCAGCAGCGTCGTCGTCATGAACGGCGCGTCAGCGCGCCAGCACGGTCGCCACCGCGTGGCAGGAGATGGCCTCGCCGCGGCCGATCGCGTCCAGGCCCTCGTGGGTCTTGGCCTTGAGACTGACGCGCTCCGGCGGCAGGCCGAAGAGCGCCGCCACCGACGCCTTCAGCGCCGCGTAGTGCGGCTTGAGCTTGGGCTCCTCGGCGATCAAGGTGACGTCCAGGTGCACGATCTCGGCGCCGGCCTCGGCGATCCGGCCGAGGACGTGCGCGACGATCTCGCGGCTGGCCAGGCCCTTGAATTTCGGGTCCGACGGCGGAAACGCCATGCCGATCTCGCCCAAGCCCAGCGCGCCCAGCACCGCGTCGCAGGCGGCGTGCAGAACCGCGTCGCCGTCGGAGTGTCCGAGCAGGCCCTTGTCGTGCGGAAGCTTCACGCCGCCCAGCCACAGCTCGCGGCCGGAGACCAGGCGATGGATGTCGAAGCCGAAACCCGCCTTGGTGCGGCGCGGCGCGCCCGCGCGCGCGGCGAGGATGGCTTCGGCCATGAGCAGGTCCTCCGGGGTGGTGATCTTGAAGTTTTCGTAGCTGGACGCCACGACCGCGACGGAGCGTCCGCAGCGCTCCACCAGCTGGCTTTCGTCGGTGGCGTCGGCGTCGTCGCGGAAACGCTCCAGCGCTTCCTTGAGAACGGCGTAGCGGTACGTCTGCGGCGTCTGCGCCGCCCAATAGTCCGCGCGATCGGGCGTTTCCGAAACGACGGCGCGTCCTTTCGGGACGCGCTTCAACGTGTCCTTGACCGGCACGGCCGCGACGGCCGCACCCGACTTCATCGCCTCGGCCAAGGTCGCGCGGACGATCTCCGGCGTGATCATGGAGCGCGCGCCGTCGTGCACGGCCACCGCGTCGACGTCCGCGGCCACCGCCGCGAATCCGCTGCGCACCGAGCCCATGCGCGTCTCTCCCGCCGCGACGACGCGGACCTTGCCCGCGGCCAGGCGCGCGCCGTGCTCGGCCAAGGACTCCGGGCCCAGCACGAGGATCACCTGGGACACCTCGTCCATGGCTTCAAAGCAGCGCAGGGACCACTCCACGACCGCGGCTCCCGCCACAGGCAGGAACTGCTTGGGCCGCCCCATCCGCGAACCGGAACCGCCGGCGACGACGATCGCGGCGGCGCGCATCAAACCGCCGCGGCCCGCTCCGGTTTCGCCTTCGCAAAGACCATGCGCCCGTTGGAGGTCTGATGGATGGAGGTCACGACGGCCTCCACGCGCTTGCCGATGGCGCGGCGGCCTTCGTCGACGACCACCATGGTGCCGTCGTCGAGGAAACCCACGCCTTGCTCGCGTTCCTTGCCTTCCTTCATCACGAACACCGCCATGGTTTCGCCGGGAAGGACCGCGGTCTTGAGCGCGGCGCTCAGGTCGTTGACGTTCAGGCAGACGACGCCCTGCAGGCTTGCGACCTTGTTGACGTTGAAGTCCGTGGTGACGATCTTGGCACCCATCTCCTGCGCCAGCCGGACCGCCTTGCCCAGCAGTTCGCGCTCCTCGGGCACGTCCTTGTCGATGATCTTGACCGGGATCGCGGCGCCCTCCTGCAAACGCGACAGCATGTCCATGCCGCGGCGGCCGCGCGCGCGCTTGACCGGATCCTCGGAGTCGGCCAGTCGGTGCAACTCATTGAACACGAAGCGGGGCACCACGATCGTGCCGGACAGGAAGCGCGTCTCGGCGACCTCCACGATGCGGCCGTCGACGATCGCGTTGACGTCCAGAATCTTGATCTCTGCCCCGCGCTTCTTGCCCATCTTGAGTAGGTCCTTGTCCAGGTCGTCGAGCTCCGGGAACTTGCGCACGGCGATCACCAAGCCGAGCACGCCGAAGGCGAAGTAGCGCAGCAGGGAAAAGCGGTCCCAGACGCCGTAGAGCCGCTCGCTGCCCGTCTGCAGCACCAAATAGTCGACGATGCGGGCGATGATGATGCCTCCGGCGGTGCCGAGCACGCCGAAGATGAGAATCATCAGGCTCAGCTCGGCGACGAGATACTCGACGCCGACGATCACGAGGCCGACGACGACGCCGACCGCCACGCCCGCCGCGTTGGGCGAGATGCGGCCGAAATAGACGATCGCGGGACACGCCAGAACGATGCCGATGCGAAACAGCCAAGTGGACATGATGGAACTCCCTGGTGACGGCCTATAAGTGATGGAATTACTCGGATATTCTACGAAATACCGGAGGACGTGCGCGCGCGCCGCTTCAGTCCGCGCCGAACGCGGCGGCGACCGCGGCGCGCAGGTCCGCAACGCCGGCGACGGACAGCCCCGCGACCTTGGGCAGGTCCTTGAGCGCGCGCGCCGGCACCAGCGCGCGCCGGAAGCCCGCCTTCGACGCTTCTTTCAGTCGCGCTTCCAACTGCGGCACGCGCCCGATCTCGCCCAGCAGGCCGACCTCCCCGATGAGCAGCAGGTCCGCCGGCACGGCCTTGTCGCGCGCCGAGCCGATGACCGCCAGGCACGCGGCCAGGTCCAGCGCCGGGTCCTTGAGCCGCAAACCTCCCGCGAGGCTCACGAAGCAGTCACGGTCTTCCAAATGCAGGCCGACATGGCGCTCCATGGCGGCCAGAAGGACCAGCACGCGGTTCAAGTCCAAGCCCGTGGCCATGCGCCGCGGCAGAGGGTAGCGCGTGGGCGTCACCAGCGCCTGCGTCTCCACGAGCATGGGCCGCGAGCCCTCCAGCGCCGCGGAGACCGCGCGGCCGGGCGCCGCCTCGCGGCCCAGGTCGGCCAGGAAAAAGGACGCCGCGTCGGACACCTCGCAGAGGCCCTTCTCGCCCATCTCGAAAAGACCCAGCTCGTCGGTGGGGCCGAAGCGGTTCTTCTGCGCGCGCAGGACGCGCAGAAGGTCGTGGCGCTCGGTGTCGAAATACAGCACGGTGTCGACGATGTGCTCCAGCACCTTCGGTCCCGCCAGCGCCCCGTCCTTGGTCACGTGCCCCAAAAGAAACACCACAGTGTCGCGCGCCTTGGCCGCGCGTACCAGTTCGGCGGCGCACTCGCGCACCTGCCCCACCGAACCCGGGCTTGACGCCAGCTGCGGATGCGCGACCGTCTGCACCGAGTCCAGCACCAGCGCCCAAGGCTTGAGCTGTTCCATGGTCGTCAGGATCTTGGCCAGATTCGTCTCCGAAAGCAGGTACAAGGAATCCGCCGCCAGCCCCAGGCGCTTGGCGCGCCCGCTGATCTGCTTGAGCGACTCCTCGCCCGACGCGTACAAAAATGGCCCGCGCGCCGAAAGCTTGGCCGCCGCCTGCAGCATCAAGGTCGACTTGCCGATGCCCGGCGGCCCCGCCAGCAAGACCACCTGGCCCGGCACCAGCCCGCCGCCGAGCAATCGGTCCAACTCCCCGATGCCCGACGCCGCGCGCGGCTCCGCGTCCTCGCTCACGTCCTTGAGCGCGACCAGCGGCGAGGAGAAGCTCGTCAGCCCCCCGCGCGACGCCGTCGCCGCGACCGCCTCCGCCAGGCCTTCGGGGCGGGCCTCGACGACCTCCTCGACCATCGTGTTCCACTCCGCGCAGCCCTGGCACTGGCCCATCGGCTTGGACGCCGAGTGGCCGCAGGCTTGGCAACGGTAGACGGTTTTCAGTCGGGCCATGTTGATTGGTATTTTGGCATATCGGACGGGTGTTCGACTACCGCCAATCGCGCCGAACACGGATCATACGCGGCATGCGCCGAAAAAGTTCCATGCTCGCATGGCGCGGCTTCGATCTTTCGGGTACACTGCGGAAAGCGAAGCGTCGGGAGGCCGCGGGATTCCAATTGGATCCGACTTCTAGGCCGATACGCTCTGGCCGAGTTCTTCTTAACAGTCTACTCTGGGGATTTTGCTTGGCGGGAGTCATCGTCTTCACGTTTAAGAAAACTCGAAACAGGAGTTGATCGCCTCTTCGTTTCGCTTTCCATCGAAGCGGTTCCCATCGGCGATGGAACTTTTTCGCACCCAGAAACGTAGGTGTTGTTGACAACAGTCGGGGGTGTGAAAACTGTGGATATCTCAAAATTGACGGACGACGAACTCTGGGAGCGCACCGCGGCGTTCGCGCGCGCGGAACGCGGGACCTTGGCCGATCTTGTCGAACATTTGGCGGAGGTCGACAAGCGCGGGCTCTACAAAGAACGTGGGTTCGTTTCTCTTTTCGAGTACTGCGTCCATGGTCTGCGCTGTTCGGAAGCCGCGGCCTACCGGCGCATCCGGACCGCGCGCGCGATCCGACTTTTCCCGCCCATCTCCATCCTCTTGCGCGAGGGACGTCTGAGCCTGGAGACGGTCGCGCTGCTGCACCCGTTCCTGGGAGAGGCTGACGCGGGATCGCTGATCCAGCAGGCGGCGGGACTTCGAACGTGGCAGGTTCAGGCACTCTTGGCTGGGCGGCAAACGGAAAAACCGAGACGCGACGTCGTCCGTTTTTGCGGGCCCGTCCGACCGGCGACATCTCAGCCTTCGGAAGATGCGACTCTTTTTTCGACGCCGTCTGCGGATCCGTCAGGCCCGGCTCTCTTGCCGAACCGAGATAGCGACATCGGCACGGAGCACACCTCCGCATCTTTCGCCCCCGCCAAACACACCGTCCGCGTGTCGTTCTCGGCCGACGAGGATTTCTATGCGCTCATGCAGCGCGCTCGCACCCTGCTCCGCCACAAATACCCGGACGGCCGTCTGGAAGGAGTTCTCAAAGACGCGCTGGCCGCGCTGCTCGCCAAAAGAGACCTCGGCTTTGAATTCAGCCCGCGGCAGGGCGCGCGTCGAACCTGAACTACTGACCGGGCGCGTCGCCGCCGCTCTTGCTGCGGCCCTTCGTACCGGCGGCGCCGAACGTCGCCAGGCCGAACAGGTAGGCGACGTCCTTATCCTCGAATAGGATTTTTCCCCAACCCATCACGCGCGGCTGCTGGGCGATGTCTTCCACGCGCGCGCCGACGCTGAAGTACTTGTAGACCTTCGCGATCAGGCCGGCGTCGTATTCGGGCTTGTTGAATTGGTAGCCCTCGATGTTGCGGTTGCGGCCGAAGTCGTAGGCCTGGCCCACGACGGAGAAGCGGCTCCAGAACGGGTCTTTGTAGAACGGGGTGTAGGTCACGCGCCCGCCGCCGGCGGAGCGGATCACGCCGAAGGCGGCGTCGAACGGGCCCTTCTGCCAGCCGAGCAGGCCGTCGATGCGGTTGGGCTGGGTGTAGTCTGGATGGCGGCCGCGCGGTTGGTCGGAGACGTTGGCCAGATTCGAGCCGCCGAGGTAGTAGTAGCGGTTCGGGCGCGGATAGATGAACAGGCCGATGTCGGAATGCGAGGCCTGCGCCAAGGAGTCGTAGCGCCAGTCATAGTTCCAGAACACGCGGAACTGGTTCATGCGGCCGAACACGTCCTTGGCCGTGGCCGCCACGTCCTTGACGTTGGCGATGGTCTCCTTGACGTCGGCCTTGACCTTCTCGTCGTGCAGCAGCGCTCCGACGGCGCCTTTGTCCGTCGACAAGCTCGCCATCATCAGGTTGGATTTGCCCAGCAGGTCGTCGAGCTTCTTGGTGATGTCGTCGGAGCGGTCCATCGCCGCGGTGAGCTTGGGTTTGGTCGTGACGATCAGGTCGTTGAGGTTGGCCGTCATCTCGCGCACGTTGGCCACGGTGTCGCGCAGGTTGCCGGCCAGGCTGCCGCGCGGGCCCTCCTTGGTCATGTCGTCGAGCAGGCCCTGAAGCTTGTCGAGCGTCTGCGCCAACTCCTTTTCGATCGAGACCGGGTCGACGCCGCGCGCGGTGGAGCCCGGCGGCATCACGCCCTTGGCGGAATGGCCCTGGTCGATCTGCAGGTATTTGGAGCCGATGATGCCGGTGGAGCCGATGGAGAACTGCGCGTCGTTGTAGATGTCCACACCGTCGCGGATGACGGCCACCACCTTCGCGTGCTGACCCTCCAGCACCAGGTCCTTGACCTTGCCCACCTCCACGCCGGCCAACTTCACCGGCGCCTCCTTGGACAGGTTGGCGACGTCGCCGAAGGTCACGTTGATCGTGTAGCGGCGCTCGAAGGTGTAGTCGCCCAGCAGGAAGATCGCCGCGGAGATGCAGACCAGCCCGGCCAGCACGAACGCGCCCACCTTCGCTTCCAAGGAGAGCATCAGGACTTCCCCCCGGAAGCCAGGTGCGCGTCCGCGCCCTCGGCGTCGAATTCCTTCAGCTTCATTTTGATCGGTCCCTGGCTGCGCCCGTCGACGAACTGCCGCACGCGCGGATCGGTCGAATTGCGGATCTCGTCCGGCGTGCCGATCTGCAGGACGCGGCCTTCATGAAACATCGCGATGCGGCCGGCGACCTTGTAGGCCGCCTTCATGTCATGCGTCACGACGATCGACGTCACCTTGAGCTGCTTCTGCAGGTCGAGGATCAGGTCGTTGATGACGTCCGACATGATCGGATCGAGGCCCGTGGTGGGCTCATCATACAAAATGTAGGAAGGCCGGGCCGCGATGGAGCGCGCCAGGGCCACGCGCTTCTTCATGCCGCCCGACAGCTCCGAGGGCTTGAAGTCCTCCACGTCCTTGAGTCCCACCAGCGCCAGACAATCCGAGGCGATCTTGCGGTACTGCGCGCGCGGCACGTCGGTCAGGTATTTGAGCCCGAAGGTGATGTTCTCGGCCACGGTCATCGAGTCGAACAGCGCGCCCTCTTGGAAAAGATAGCCGAAGCGCCGGCGGTAGTCCGCGATCGCGTGCTCGTCTTGAAGCTTGGCAACCTCCAGGCCGTCGACGGAGACGCTGCCGGAGGTCGGCGCGTGCAGGCCGATCACGCACTTCAGGAACGTGCTCTTGCCGCAGCCCGAGCCGCCGATGATGACCAAGGTCTCTCCGGTCTCCACGCGCAGGTCGATCCCCTTGAGGATCGTGCGCGGGCCGAAGCTCTTGACGACCGCTTTCGCTTCGATCACGCTGATCTCGGTTTCGGCCGACGTCCGATCCCATCCCCGACGGGACCGCGGCGGATCGACCGCCGCTTAGCCATGCTCGGCGCTGACGGCGCAATCACGGACATGACGCGTCCTTCGCATGAAATCCCGTCGGGGATGGGATCGGACGTCGACTCAAGACTCACGGCCGCACCGACAGAAGCGGCGATCGCGACGGCGTACGAGCCCATCGGCGCGGCGGCTTCGCCGCCGGCGCCCTTGCGGGCCAGAATGAAACGGCGGATGAATAGACCTTCGGCGGGATGTCGCGCGAGGACGGCGTCATGGACGTGATTGCGTCGTAAGCCGCCGAGCGCGGCCAAGCGGCGGTCAATCCGCCGCGGTCCCGCCGAAGGTCTATTCATCCGCCGGCCGTCTTGAGCCCCGGGGCGCATTCAGGTGATCCCCATCGCGTTGAGCAGGGCCGTCGCGAAGTAGTCGAGCACGAGCACGAGCGTCATGCTCGCGACCACCGCCGCCGTCGTGGACTTGCCCACGCCTTCGGCGCCGCCTCGCGTGGTCACGCCCTTGTAGCTGCTGATCATGGAGACGACGAAGGCGAACACGAAGGTCTTTAAAAAACCGTGCACGAAGTGGCGGACCTCCATGTTGTCGATGATGTCGTGCCAGTAGACGGTCGTCGGGATGTCGTATTTGACCTGTGCCACGAACAGGCCGCCCAAAATACCGGTGAAATCCGAGATCACGGTCAAGAGCGGCAGGACGACCATGAACGCGAGCAGGCGCGGGATGACCAGGTAGCGCACCGGGTCGGTGCCCAAGGTGTAGAGCGCGTCGATCTGCTCGGTCACCTTCATCGTGCCCAGCTCGGCGGCGATCGCGGCGCCCGCCCGGCCCGCGACCACGATCGCCGTCATCACCGGCCCCAATTCCATGACGATCGAGAACGCCACGACGGTGCCCACGAACAGCGGCGTGTTGAAGAAGTGCTTCGAGGTGGCGCCCGTCTGCAGGGCCAGCACCATGCCGGTGAAAAAAGAGGTCATCGCGGTCACCGGCAGGGAGTCCACGCCGATGCGGCTCATCTGGATCAAGGTCTGGCGCCACTCGATGCGCCCGCGCAGGAGCCATTGAAACGTCGAACGCACCAGCAGGACGAACTGGCCGGTCTCCTCCGCCGCACCCAGGACCAGGCTGCCGAAGCCGCCGAGCGCCGCCTCGATCACGCCGCCCCTCCCACCGCCAGCCGCGGCACGCGCGCGGAAAGACCCGCGGCCGTCTCATAGGGGATCGTGCCGCACAGCCGCGCCAGCTCCGCGGCCTCCACGCGCTCGCGGCCCTGCGCGCCGATCAGCACCGCGTCGTCGCCCACGCGCGCGCGCGGGACATTGGTCACGTCGATCATGGTCTGGTCCATGGTCACGCGGCCCACCACGCGGCAGCGCCGGCCGTCGACCAGCACGTCGGCGCGGTTGGACAGCGCGCGCGCGTAGCCGTCGCCGTAGCCGATGGGCAAGGTCGCGATGCGCGCGACGCGGCGCGCGCGCCACGTGCCGCCATAGCTGATCAGCGCTCCTTTCGGCACGGTCTTAAGAAAGACGATCTTCGACTTCAGCGTCAACGCGGGCGAAAATCCCGGATAGAGGCCGTAGACGGCCAGCCCCGGACGCACCAGGTCGAGGCGGGAGGCCGGACGCTTGAGCGCGCCCGCGGAGTTGGCCGCGTGCACCAAAGGCGGACGCAGGCCCTCGCGCTCCAGCGCGGAGACCACGCGCCGCAAGCGCCGCAGCTGCTCGGCCGTAAACGCCGCGTCGTCCTCCGCGCCGGCCAGGTGAGTGTAGAGGCCCTGCACGCGCACGACCTTCTCCTGGGAAAGCCGACGCACGACCGAAAGCGCCGCTTCGGGTCCCGCGCCGATGCGGCCCATGCCGGTGTCGACCTTCACGTGGCAGTCGACGCGGCGCTTGAGCTTGAGCGCCACCTCGACCAGGCGCTTGGCCGATTCCAGAGAGGCCACGATCGGCGTCAGGTCGTAGGCAACGGCGGCCAGCACGCTCTCGAACGGGTAGAGAGAGCCCAACGTCAAGATCGGCAGGCGCACGCCCGCGTCGCGCAGGGCCACGCCTTCCTCCACCGAGGAGACGCCCAGCCAATCCGCCGCGCGCGACTTCTCGGCGGCGAGCGCGCAAAGCTCCGCGCCGTGGCCGTAGGCGTTGGCCTTCACGACGAACATGATCTTGGTGCGTGGCGTCAGCCGCGCTCTCAACTGCGAAAGATTTCGCCGGATCGCGCCAAGATCGACCTCGGCCCACGTCGGCCGGAAGAAACGCCGCGCGGTCGGCATCAGGAGAATTGCGCCTGGCCTTCCTGCATCTCGGCCGCTTCGTCGGCCCCGGCCGCCTCGTCGACGAAGCGCGTGATGTCGCGCAGGAACAGGACGTCGACGGTGCCCGTCGGACCTTGGCGCTGCTTGGCGATGATCAGGGAAGCCTTGTTCTCCAGCGTCGGATCGTTGGGCTTGTAGTAGCCCTCGCGGTGGATCAAGGTCACCAGGTCCGCGTCCTGCTCCAGGGAACCGGACTCGCGCAGGTCGGAGAGCTTCGGCCGGTTGTCCAGGCGTGTCTTGTCCTCCGACGCGCGCGAAAGCTGGGACAGCGCGATGACCGGCACGTTGAGCTCGCGCGCCAGCTGCTTGAGGCCGCGCGAGATCTCGGAGACCTCCTGCTGGCGGTTCTCCTGGCGCGAGCCGCCGCCGCGCAGGAGCTGGAGGTAGTCGATGACGATCATCCCCAGCGTCTTGTTCTCCTGGCGCAGGCGGCTCATCACCTGTCGGGAGATCGCGCGCACGCTGAAGACGGTCATGCCGGGGTTGTCGTTGATGTAGAGCGGGGAGTCGGAGAAGCGCGCGGCGGCGGAGGTCAGGTCCTGCCAGCGGTCGCGGCGGAAGAAGCCGGTGCGGATGTCCTTGAGGTTGACCTTAGCCTCGGCGGCGATGAAGCGCTGCATGATCGCGTGCTTGTTCATCTCCAGGGAGAAGAACAGCACCGGCGTATTCTTCTCCAGCACCACGTGCGCGACGATATTCTGGGCGAACGCGGTTTTGCCCATGGACGGACGCGCGGCGATCAGGATCAAGTCGGATTTTTGAAAGCCCGTCGTCATGCGGTCGAAGGCGCGCAGGCCGCTGGGCACGCCGGTCACGTCGTTCTTGCTGTGGACCGCCTTCTCGATCTGGTCGACGACCTCGTGCACGATCTCGCGCGCGGAGACCACGCCGCTCATCTCCTGGCGCTCGGAAACCTTCAGGATGGAGGCCTGCGCCTCGTCGAGCAGGACCTTCGTGTCCTTCTCCTGCGCATAGCAGGCGGAGACCACTCCGGTCGCGGCACCGATCAGGTCGCGCAGCAGAGCCTTCTCCTTGACCAGCCGCGCGTAGTACTCCACGTGCGCGGCGGTCGTGACCTTGTTGATCAGCTCCGCCAGCAACGCGCCGCCGCCGACCGCGTCCAGGTCGCCCTTGCGCTTGAGCTCCTCGCTGACGGTGACCACGTCGACGGCCTGACCCGCGCCGAACAACGCGAAGGCGGCGCGGAAGACGCGCTTATGCGCGTCGACGTAGAAGTCGGTCTCGTGAAGCGCGTCGAGCGCCTTTTCGGCCGCCTCGCGCTCGATGAGCATCGAGCCGAGAACGGCCATCTCGGCCTCGACGGCCTGCGGCGGTTGGGCCGGGTTCTGGGCCATGGCCCCTTTGGCGCCGCTACTCGCGGGCGGAGACGACGACCTTGACCTTCGCGGAGACCTCGGGAGCCAGGCGCAGTTCCACGTCGTGCTCGCCCGTGGTCTTGAGCGCGTTCTCCAGGCGCACCGAGTTCTTTGGCACGTCGAAGCCCGCGGCCTTCAGGCTCTTGAGCACGTCGGTCTTGCCCACGGAGCCGAACAGCTTGCCTTCCTCGGACGCCGGCATGGAGAACGAGAGGCTGACGCCCGAAAGCTTGCCCGCCAACTGCTTGGCGACCTCCACCTCCGCGGCGACCAAAGCGGCGCGCTTTTCCTTGCCCTTCTCCCAATACTTCAGCGCGGACGGCGTGGCCGCCTCCGCCAGCTTGCGCGGCAGAAGATAGTTGCGCGCGTAGCCGGCGGCGACGTCCTTGACGTCTCCGGCGCGGCCGATGTTGTCGACGGTGGACTTCAGAATCACTTTCATGACGCGGCTCCTATGGCAAATTCTCCGTCAGCGGGAAACGTAGGGCAGGAGGGCCAGGTTGCGCGCGCGCTTGATGGCGCGCGTGAGCTGGCGCTGGTGCGACGCGCAGTTGCCCGTGATGCGGGCCGACAAAATCTTGCCCGTGTCGGTGGTGAAGGTGCGCAGAATCTGGATCTGCTTGTAGTCCACGTCGCGGACCTTCTCGGCGCAGAAGCGGCAAACCTTGCGGCGCACCGGATACGGCGCGCGGCGGCCGCCCGGGCGGCGCGCGCCCGCGGGACCGGACGAAGAAGACGAAGAAGCGGACGCGGACGCGGCGGAACCGGCGGCGGACTCGGACGAAGCGACGGGATCAACAGCCATTAGAACGGGACCTCCTCGATGTCGGGGCCGGGAGCGGCCTCCGGCTCCGCGGCGCCCGGCGTGCCGGACGACGCGGATTTCTCGAGGACCTGCACGCGGCGCGCTTCCACTTCCAGCTTCGTGCGCTTGGCGCCGGCGTCCTTGTCCTCGACCTGGTAGCTGCGCAGCCGGCCCTCGACGTGCACCGGACTGCCCTTCTTCAGAACTTTGCCGCAACGCTCCGCGGCCTCACGCCACACCGAGACGTCGACGTAGCTGGCGTCGTCCTTCCACTCGCCGCTCTTCGGATCCTTGTAGCGGCGGTTGACCGCGAGGCTGAAGCGGCAGATCGCCGTCCCAGCGGCCGTGTATTTAAGCTCCGCGTCACGCGTGAGGCGGCCGGTCAAAAGAACCGTATTCTGCTCCGGCAGACGAATCTCGGCCATGAACGATCGCTCTACGCCTGAACCGCGGCCGGCGCCGGCTTGGCCTTCTTCGGCTTCTTCTCGCGCATCTTGCGGTCCTGCGCTACGACGGTCATGTCGCGTAGGACGGTTTCGGAAACGCTGAAATTGTGCGCCAGCTTCTTGAGCAACGCGGGGCCGGCCTTGTACTTCATGTACACGTACACGCCCTCGCGCGCCTTGCCGATGAAATGGGTGAGCTTGCGCCGTCCCCAGACCTCGCTGTTGACCAACTCGCCGCCGTCGCTCGTCACCGACGCCTTCGTCTTGTCGACGAATTCGACGACTTCGGGGTCCGACAGGACCGGCTTCAGGATCAGGACCGTCTCGTAAATCTGCATGATAGGCGAGACTATAGCAAAACAGCGTCCGCCGTGACAAGCTCTAGTTTTAACGAATGCGGCAAGCATCGCTTGACGGGCTTTCGCCGCGGCTGGTAAGCTTTGCGGGAACGATGCTGATACTTCTTTTATTATTGGCCGCATCGCTGCTGCCGACTCCGGCCCACAGCGAGTCTTTTCAGGCTTGGGCCGCGCGCGGCGCGCGCCAAGCCCGCGCCGGCGACGACCGCGCGGCGTTGGAGACGTACACGAATGCGCTCGCCTCCTGGGAAAGCGCGGACGGGAAATCCGCGCGGGCGAAAGTCTACTGCGCCCGCGCGCAGCTTCGCGAACGCGCCGGGGACGCCGTGGGCGCGACATCCGACTACACCGAGTGCCTGGCGGTCGAGACGCGCAACGCGCGCGCGTTCGACCGGCGCGGCCGCCTGCGGCTGAACGCCGGGCGCGTGACGGCGGCGCTCGACGACTTCTACAAGGCGGTCGCCGTCGACATCGCCTACGGCCCCGCTTACTACGACCGCGCGCGCGCGTATTCACTCCAGGGCGATAAAAAATTCGCGCGCGAGGATTACCGCCGCGCCTGCGGCCTGGGTGTGAAGGAGGCCTGCCCCAAAGCCGGGCGCCGCAGCACGGGTGCGAAAAAAATCGCGCGGCCGCTCACGTCCGTGTTGACCGCGGCCTGCCGCGACGCCGCCAAGGCCTGCGCCGACGACGGCTCGACGTTCGGCGATTGCGTGGCGAAGGCGCCCGTCTGCGAACGCTCGACGCAGGCGGGCTGCTGCCCCAGCGCGTGCGCGCTGGCCATGCGCCGCGCGCTCGACGCCGGCCGTAGCGACGCCGCCGCGTTCCGCGACGTCTTTTCCGGCTCGCGCTGCACGCGCTGAACTCCGAGCGCGCGTTCTTATTGACAAAGGATGGTAATGGATGTACACTCTTGCGTCTGGAGCTCATGAAGAAAAAACGCAAGTCCACCAAGCGGCCCCTGTCCGGCCCCGTGCCGGACGTCATGGACATCAAGACGCTCGCCCGCTACCTGGGACTGGGCCGTTCCAAAATCTACGGCTTGATCCGCCTGAAGCGCATCCCGGCCTCGCGCATCGGCCGACAGTACCGCTTCTCGAAGGAACTCGTCGACGCCTGGCTCAAGGAAAAGTTGATCATCTCCCAGGAGTCCCAGATCGCGCTGTTCGACAAGACCGAGCGCTGACCCGCGCGCTTGTCCGAAGCCTCCGGCGGCGTCCCGCCGGGGGCTTCTTTTTCTTCCGTCGAGGCTCCGACGAGAAATCCTTGCGTCCTCGTCGACGATATGCTAGCCTTCCGTCGACGCATAGGGATAGAGGCACCGTCCCGACATTCAGGGAGGACATCGACAATGGCTGAGAAGGTCCAGAAGGTCGGCGTGGAGCGCGTGCAGGGTTTCCTTTACTACATCGACAAGCAGGGCGACGTCTCCCGGGCGAAGATGGCCCGCGGCGGCAAGAAGGGCGGCAAGCCCGAGAAGGTGGCGAAGGCCGGCGTGAAGAAGCAGAAGGGCTTCCTCTACTTCCTCGACAAGAAGGGCGACGTCTCCCGCGCCAAGATGGTGAACGCCTAAGCGTTCGAAAGATTCAAAGAAGGCCCCCGGCGCTCGCGCGCCGGGGGCCTTTTCTTTTTGCGCCGGAACCGTCAGGCGTGAACGGAGTCCAGGCGCCGGAACAATTCCTCGATGTCGCCGTCGTCCAGGTGCAGGCCGAA
>JAJXVH010000038.1 GCA_021782205.1 bacterium
CCGCCGTCGGCGCGCTGGCCGCCGCCGCGGCGCTGCTGGCCGCCGGCACGGCGGCCGTCGGCGCCGAACGCCGGCGGCTCTCCTCGCTCAGCCAAGCGCGCGCGGACCTTTTGTTCGAGCGCCGCCGCCGCCTGGCCGCCACCGTGCTGGGCCTCGTCGGCGCCTGGGGCGTTCTGTACGGCGGACCACGGTGAGCCGATGAACGCGCTCTCCTTCAAGAACGTCGGCAAGATCTACCGCCGTTCGCACCTGGGCAAGACGACCGAGACGGTGGGCCTGGCGGGCCTGACGCTGGACGTGCCGCGCGGCGAGGTCTTCGGCCTTCTCGGCCTCAACGGCTCCGGGAAAACCACCGCAATCAAGCTGCTGATGGGTCTGCACCTGCCGACCACCGGCGACGTGTCGGTGCTGGGCCGTACGGCGCCGGACATCGACGCGCTCGCCAAGATCGGCTACGCGCCGGAAGCCGCCTACCTGAACAAGTCCCTGACGGGCCGGGAGACGCTGCGGTTGTTCGCGGCGCTTTCGCGCATTCCCGCGGCCCAGCGCGAGGCGCGCGTGGCGTCCATGCTGGAAAAGGTGGGCCTGGGCCACGCGATGGACAAGCGCCTGTCCGAATACTCCAAGGGCATGCTCCAGCGCGTAAGCCTGGCCCAGGCGCTGATCCACGACCCGGAGTTGGTGATCATGGACGAGCCGGTCACGGGACTGGACCCGCTGGCCATCAAGGAAGTGCGCGCGCTGATTCTTTGGCTCAAGGCGAAGGGCAAGACGGTGCTGTTCTCCTCACACGACATCTCGGAAGTGGAGCGCGTCTGCGACCGCATCGGCATCCTCAACGGCGGACGGCTGGAGCGCGTGATGACGCAGGACGAGTGGCGCGGCAAGACCGATGCGCTTGAGAACGCCTTCGCCGAGTCGGTGCGGCGCACCGACGGCGTGGGGCCGATCAAGCTCGACTAACCCATGGAAACCATCAAGGCGGTCTTCAGCTACACCTTCCGCGAGCATGTGCGCCACAAGGTCTGGCTCAGCGCCGCGCTCTTCGGCCTGATCCTGCTGACCGGCGCGCTGGTGACCTCAGCACTGGCGCAGGACGAGAGCGCGCGCATGATGCTGGACCTGGGTCTGGCGGCCAACGAGATCATCGGCCTGGTCACCATCGTCTACCTGACCGTCCACCTGATCCTTCAGGAAATCGAGTCGCGCGCGGTGTATTTGATCCTCACGCATCCGGTGCGGCGCTCGGACTATCTGCTGGGACGCTTCCTGGGCACGCTGGCCGCGGTGGCCCTGGCGATGGCCGTCATGGGCCTGGCGCACTGGGCCTTGCTCAAGGCGGTCGGCTGGAACGGCGACGGAGACTACCTGCTGGCGTGGGCGTGCTCGCTGGGCAAGGTCGCGATCATGGGCGCGCTATCGCTCCTGCTGTCCTTGACCTTGACCTCCGAGGCGGCGGCCATGGCCTTCGCGACGTTCTTCTGGATTCTGGGCCACTTCACCGCGGAGATGCGCTTTTTAGCCGACAAGGCGGCCAGCGTTCCCGCGCGCGCGCTCCTGGAGATCGTGTCGCACGCAGCCCCAGATTTCGCCCATCTCAACTATCGCGACGCTCTCCACGCGGCGACGCCGACCGCGGGCTGGACCGGGGCCGCGGCGGTGTACGTCCTGGGCTACTGCGCGGTCTGCCTGGCGCTGTCCGTCCAGGTCTTCGAGCAGAAGGAATTCTGATGCGGCCGACGCGCGCGTTGCTGGTCGCGGTTTTGGGCGCGGCGGCGGCGCTGGGCGCGGACGTGCCTCTGAGCCGGGGCGCGCGCGCGTTTCCTCCGCTCTCCGAACTGCCGTCCACGCCGCTCGCGTTCCAAGACGTCGCGCTGGCCAGCGCCGGCCTGCGCGCCGCCGGCGCGGACGCGGCGTGGGTGCAGATGCTCCAATATTCAGCCGGCGCCCTCACCGAATTCGCCGACGCGGGCTCCGGCTACGCGCATCTCTATGAATTGGCCCTGCGCGTGGTCCGGCTTGATCCGTCCTTCCACCGCGCCTACACCTACGCGGCCGGCATACTGGCATGGTTCAACGGCGTGGACCGCCCCGACCAAGCCGCATCCCTGCTGACCGAGGGCCTGCATCGCGACCCGGGCCGGCCGATGTACGGGATGTATATCGCCGCGATCGCTTATAAAAAGAAAGGCGACGCCGACGCGATGGTGCGGGTGCTGGACTCCGCCTACGACGATCCGCAGACCTCGCCGCCCATGCGCGCGATCCTGGCCAACATCCACGAGTCGCGCGGCGAATACGAGAAGGCGCTGGCGATCTGGCGCGACATCCTGTCCGGCGAGCGGGACTCAAGCGAGCACGGCCGCGCGCGCATCCAGATCCCGAAGATCGAGCGCGAAATGCGCGCGCGCGACGCCGCGCGGCGCCGCTAGTAGAACCGCTCGTCGCGCGCGATCAGGCGCCCTTCGCGGTAGACGAACTTCGCCGAGAAGAAGCGCTCCCCGTCGAGCCACGGCAGGAAGACGCGGTCGCCTTCCCACAGAGGCCGGTCCAGCAGCTTGTCGTCGTCGATCCATTCCAGGTCGCCCTCGGCGCAGACGCCCAGCGTCCCCGTGAACTTCTCGGCCGTGTAGACGAACACCAGCCAATCCTCGCCGGGACGGAACTCCGGAAAGCTCAGCACCCCGCGCAGGCGCGGATCCAAAATGGTCAGCCCGGACTCCTCCAGGACCTCGCGGCGCACGCAGTCCTCGGGCGACTCGCCCGCCTCGAACTTTCCGCCCAGGCCGTTCCACTTGCCCCGGTGCGCGTCGCCTTCTTTTTTATTGCGGTGCAGCATCAAGATGCGCCCGCCGCAGCGCACGTAGCACAAAGTCGCGGCGATGGTCCGGGTCGTCATGAGGAGCATGATTATACGGGTTTTGCCGACGCGTCGAGAATCGTGACGTCGAGCCGTCGAAGCCTCTAATGATAGAATGCGCCGTGGTGACGCATGTCGCGCTTCTGCGCGCCGTCAACGTCGGCGGCAACAACAAGATCGCCATGAACGATCTGCTCCGCTTCTTCGGCGACGAGGGTTTCGTCGGCGCGCGTTCTTTGCTCCAAAGCGGCAACATCGTTTTCGACGGCGGCGCCCGAAAGGGCGCGCAACTTGAGGATCATCTTGAAGCGCGCACGGCGGCGCGCTTCGGCCTGCGCGCCGATTATCTCGTCCGCACGGCCGCCGAGATGAAAGAAATCATCGCCCGCAATCCATTCAAGCGCGAGGCGACCGAAGACCCCAGCCATCTGCTCGTCCTGTTCCTGAAGAAAGCCGTCTCGGCTGCGAACGCTCGGGCGCTGCGCGCCGTCGTCACCGGACCGGAGAGCGCGCGCGTGCGCGGAAAGCACGTCTACATCGTTTACCCGGAAGGCATCGGTCGCTCGAAGTTGACGACGACGCGCGTCGAGACCGCGCTGGGCACGCGCGCGACGGGACGCAATTGGAACACGGTCGTCAAACTCACGACTCTATGCCCCTAAAGACCGACGCCCCGGTCCGTGCTTTCGCCTCCCCCGGCGAATGGCGGCGCTGGCTGGCCCGACATCATGCGCGCCCGCAGGGCGTCTGGCTTCGATTTTTCACGAAGGCCTCGGGGACGCGGTCGATCGCTCACGCTCAGGCCCTGGAAGAAGCCCTCTGCTACGGCTGGATCGACGGCCAACTGCGCAAGGGCGATGAACACTCCTGGCTGCAGAAGTTCACGCCGCGCCGTCGCGGAAGCCTGTGGTCGAAAAAGAACACGCTCCATGCCGCCCGCCTGATCAGGGCCCGTCGAATGACGCCGCGCGGTCTCGCGGAAATCCGCGCGGCGAAAGCGGACGGGCGCTGGGAAAGAGCGTATGAATCCTCGCGCGGCATGCGCGTTCCCGAGGATTTTCTCAAGGAGCTCTCCAAGAACGCGCGCGCGAAGGCGTTTTTCGAGACGTTGAACAAGACGAATCTTTACGCGATCGCGTGGCGGCTGCAGACCGCGAAAACCGCGCCGACCCGGACGCGGCGCATGCGGGCCATTCTCGAAAAGTTGGCGGCAGGCGAGAAGTTCCACTGACGGCGCCGCGGCCGACCCGGAAGCGCGAAACCTTGCGAAAATCGCGGCCGCGCGCTATCCTTGTCCCATGAATCTCTCGCAGGCCGCGGCGCTCGGCGCATTCCTGATTGTAATCTCCGCACCCACGCGCGCCGTGGCAACCGACACGGCCGACGACGCGGCCAAGGTGGAGGCGCTGAAGTGGCACTGGAAAGGAGGCGAGACCGACGCGGGCCGCAAGCTCCTGGAGTTCGCGGCGCCCGGACGTCCCGACCGCGCGGATGTCCTGCTCCTGCTGGCCAGCGGCGACGAGAAAGCCATGGGCCCGCTGATTCCGGACCTGGAGGCGCTGGCCGCGCAGGCCGGGCACGATCCCGACATGTTCACGCGCCAGGCGGGCGGCGAGCTGATGCAGACCGTCATCCACTGGAAGAATTTCAGCTCTCCCTCGGCCATCGCCGGGGGGCTGCGCCAACAGGCCAAGGACCGGCGCGAGCGGCTTGAAGAGATTCTTATGATGTCGGCGATGCCGCTGGCCGCCATCCTGGGAACGATCTGGGTGGTCTTGAGCCGCAGCACCATGGTGTGGCTCCTGCTGGGCAGCTCCGCCGCGCTGACGCGCGCCTTCGGCGACGCCGGGGCGGTCGTGACGAAAGAACATCGCGCGTTCCTGCTGATGCCGGCCGCGGCGGTGGTCGCGGCGGCCGTCGTGGGGCTGACGGCCTGGCAGGCGGTCTCTTTGGTGGGGCCGCAGACTTCGGCCGCGCAGGCCGGAGTGCTGGCTTGGCGCGCGATCCTGAGCGCGCGCGTGCTGATCGCGTACTTCACCGCGGGCTTCGCGTTCTACTTCATGCACGCGATGTTCCTGTCGATGATGATCGACGTCGCCCGCGGCCGCAGCCCGGACTTCGCCGCCGCGTTTTCGCGCGCGGCGGCGCGGGCCAAGGAGATCGCCGGGCTCAGCGCGGCCGTCTTCGCGGGACTCCTGCTCGTCGAGCTGGGCCTGCGCGCGACGCGCCGCGCCGCCGCGGGCGCAGGACTTGGCTACGCGCTCGACGGGATCCTGCGCCTGGCCGCCTGGCTGCTGGAGACCGGCGTGACCGTCGCCTCGACGCTGATGGTCGCCATCAGCATCGGAGACGACGTCGGCTTCATCGAGGCCGCGCGCCGCGCCACGTCGATCATGACCCACCAGGCGCGGCCGGCCATGCTGGCGATCATGGGCATCGAGGCCGTCGAAAGCGACCTGGTGCTGGCGCTCCCCTCCATGTTTTTCATGCTGGGCTTCGCGTGCCTGCCGCTTTCGGTGACGCTGTTTCCAGACGGCTTTTCCGCCGGGTGGGGCCTGCCTCTCGGCGTGACCGACGTGCACGTCCTGGTCTACGGCGGCCTCATCCTGGGCGCCCTCTCCGGCGCCTTCATGTACTCGGGCACTCTCGCGCTGGAGAGCATTTTCGCCGCCGCGCTCTACAGCTACGCCGGTATCGACGCGGTCCACGGGCCGATCTACGCCCGCCTGGCCCAGGCCGCGCCGAACGTGGCCGGCCTCCTGGCGCGCGCTCCGGTCTGAGGCGGGACACCGGGGGCCCGGCCGGCACGAACTCTCCGGCGATGGAACTCGCGCGGTCCGCGTCTATGCTAAAATGTCCGATCAACCGACAATGGATTTGATTTCACGGAAGGGTGACCGAGCGGTTGAAGGTAGCAGTCTCGAAAACTGCCAGGGGTGCAAGCCCCTCGTGGGTTCGAATCCCACCCCTTCCGCCGTTTTTTAGCCGCGCAAACCACTGAACTCGTCAAGGACTGACCCTCACGGTATGTCTTGGATCAAGAACCTCAACCCGTTTAAGAAGAAGGAAGACGACGCCGCGGCGCAGGACGGGGCGGCGGCGACGCTGCCCGGGATGCCGGCGTTGCCGCCGGAGCTGGCCAACGACCCGAAGGCGAAGCTATTGATGGGCGCGTTCTTCCGGAAATGGAAGGACCCGGCGTTTCTCAAGCAGCTGCGCACGTTGGCCGGGCACATGCAGCGCGACGGCGTGAACCTCAAGGACATGGGCGCGGTGAAGGCCTGGCTTGAGAAAAACCAGGAGCGCATCGAGAAAGGCGAGTTTCAGGAAGAGGCCGCCAAGCCCGGCGAGACCTTCGTGAAGACCGGCCCCGACGTGGGCCGCAACGAGCCCTGCCACTGCGGCTCCGGCAAGAAGTTCAAGAAGTGCCACGGCCGCTGACGCGGCCGCGACGCGCGCTCAGGCGTCCAGCTTCTGAAGCTGCAGGCGCCGGTTCAGCGCCTCGGCGCCTTCCTTGACCGCGCCCAGTTCGTCTTCCAGCGTGCCGTCAAGCCACAGCCGTATCAGCGGCGACAGCGGGCGCAGGAACAGCGGCAGCTCGTAGGTCTCGTCGTGCTCCACGACGGTGCCGCCGGCGACCGGCCTCAGGGCCACGCCGCACTCCATGCGGCGCAGGGGTCCTTCGACCATGACGCCGCGGTAGCCGCCGTCGCGGGTCATTTCAAAGCGGAAGCTTCCGCTCCACGGCAGGCCGAAAAAACGTCCCGAGACGCGCGCGGCGTCGGCGCCGGGCGCCACTTCGATGGCGTCGACCTTCGGCTCGCAGCGCGCGATGTGGCGCAGGTCGCTGAGATATTCGCGCACCGAGTCGCGCGGCGCGCTGATCAGTATTCGACGACGCACGGTGAGCATAGACGTGATATTACCAAAATACACGCCGCGTCGCGCACCCGCTCTGGGCCCAAAGGCCCTCATGAAGGCGGCCCCGAAGGCACTGGGGGCCTCGCGGCTCTTCCGTCATACTTAGGTTGATGACAAAACTCCGCTTCAAGACCTTGCTGGCCGCCGCCGCGCTGGGATTGTCTTGGCTCGCCGCCCCGTCGCGGACCGCGGCCCAGGAGGTTTCCTCCAAGACGGTCGCGGGCGCCGTCCCGACCGCCATCGCGTCAAGCGACGTGCGCGCAATTTCTCTTTCCGGACAAACCCTGGACCGCCTCGCCGCCGACGGGCTGAGGCCGTCTCCCGCCTCTTTCAACCCGGATGGAAGCGCGGACAGGCCCGCGCTGAGCGTCGTCGTGCCGCCGGCCGTCTCCGGCGCGCCGACCGCTTCTCTCCTGGCGCCGTCCAAGCCCCTCGCCGCGCCCTCCCCGGCCGCGGCGCCGGCACCGCCCGCGCCACCGGCGCCGCCGGCGCCCAAGCGCAAGCCCCATGCGAGCTTCGAGGACCGCGCCTACAAGATCTCGACTCTGGCGTTCACCGCCGCGGGCGCGTTCGATTTGGCCAGCACGATCTACGGGATTTCCCATCTGCCGCGCATGCACGAAGCCAACTCCGTGTTCCTCGCGCTCTTCGGTAAAAAGAACGCCCGCAACATCCCGCTGATCGCGGCCGGCTGGGCGGCCACGCACCTGAGCGTGCAGTTCGTGGCGAAATTCCTGTTTCGCCGCGCCAAGAAGGAAGCCGCGCTGCATCACAAATACAAGCGCTTCTTCCTGGACGCCGCGGCCCTGGGCCTGATGGGCTTCGGCACCGTCTGGCACATACAAGCCGCCAGCACCTGGTACGGGGCCGGCAAGCTTTAGCGGCGGGTCCGCTCGCGCGGGCCGCGCATTGCGTCAAGAGCGCATAGGACTATAGACCCATATATACGTGGGTCTTAAGGACCTGTCCCATCGCGGTCTTTTAGCCCATCCTGTCAGCGTCGCCCCTGCTCCGAGGACGCCCCCTGAAAAATATCCGACCGCCGGCCCGAACACGGCCCTGCCGAAGCTCCGGCCGGTTCGACATGGATGCCCCGACATGAGACCATCAACACGCATCTCCTCGAACGTGTCCGAGGCTTTCGGCAATGTCCCCATCGTGCGCTTGAACAATCTAAACGGGGTCTGCCGGCGCCATGATTTCTACTTGAAGCTTGAAGCGTGCAACCCGAGCGGCAGCATCAAGGAAAAAAACGCCGTCTATTTGATCAACGAGGCGGAGCGCACCGGCCGGCTTAAGCCCGGCGGAACCATCGTCGAATCGAGCTCCGGCAATTTTGGCATAGGGCTTGCGATGATCGGGGCGTCGCGCGGATACAAGGTCATCATCGTGGTCGACGCGAAGACGACGCTGGCCATCCGGCGCATGCTTGAAGCCTATGGGGCGCAACTGGTGGATTTGCCGCTGAGCGCGGCCAACGAGCACGGCTCCATGCAGGCGGCCCGCATGGAGAAAGCGCGCGAGCTTTCGATGCGGATTCCGGGCGCGTGGTATCCCTGCCAGCACCTGAATCCCGACAATCCTCGGGCGCATGCGCTGTTCACCGCGCGCGAAATCGAAAGCGCGTTCGACGGCGCTCCGGACGTCATCGTCGTCGGCATCAGCACGGCCGGTCAGATCGCGGGTTTGGCCGAGCATTTCTCCGGCCGGGGGCGTTCGGTCCGCTTCGTGGGCGTCGACGTGGACGGTTCGGCGATTTTGGGCATGCCGCCGCATCCGTATAAGATGACGGGGTTGGGCCTGCATTTTGTCCCGCCCAGCTTTAAGCGCGATGTCTTGACCTCTGCCTATTCGGTCTGCGACGCTCTGGCGTTTTCGGTTTGCCGTTCGCTGGCGCGCAAGGAAGGGCTCTTGCTGGGGGGCTCCACCGGCGCCATCGTGGCGGCCGGCCTGGCGTTCGGCCTGGGCGAAAGCAAGAGGCTGAAAATCCTCATGATCAATCCCGACCGCGGCGACCGGTATTTGGACACGATCTACAACGACGACTGGATCCGGGCGCAAAAGCTCGAGTTGCTCGCAGGTCAGGATCTGGATCGCGCTGTCGAGACGCTCAGCCCGGTGTTTTCTTGCGAACAACCGCTGATCGCGGCTTAGAGCAGGCGGCGCGCCGCGCGCGCACCGCGACGACGCAGCTTTACCTTTGGAAGCAATTCCTGCCCTTGTCGCTCAGCGACGTCGTCATGACGCTGGCCGATCCCTTGGTCAGCACGACCTTGGCCCACCTGCCGGAAGCGAGCGTCAATTTGGCCGCCGTGGGCGTGGCGAAATCGGCGGCCGTCTTCTTCGAAAGCCCCGTCATCATGTTGCTGCACGCTTCCACGGCTTTGGCCCGAGGCAAAAGCGCCCGCGACCAACTGTGGAGGTTCACGCTGCTGGCGATCTTGTTCCTGTCGGGTCTGATGGCGATCTTATGCCTGCCGCCGGTGTTCTCCGTCGCCGCGAAGGCCGTCTTCGCGATTGAGGGCGTCCTCAAGCACCGCGTGCATTGGATTTTGCTCTTTCTCGTGCTTTGGCCGGCGGCCAGCGGCTGGCGTCGGTATTTCCAGGGCATCATGATTTACTCCCACCAGGAGCGCGAGGTGGCCTACGCGGCCTGCGGGCGCTTGGCGATTCTGGCCGGCGGCTTGGGCGCGGGCTATTGGCTCAGGCTGCCGGGGTATCTCATCGCCGGCGCCACTCTTTCGGCGGGAATCATTTCCGAGGCCGCGTTCGTGACCTACGCGGCCAGGCGCGCGCGGCCTCCGGCTTCCGGGATTTCTCGTTCTGAAAACGGTTTGCCCTCAACCCTGCGGGAGGTATGGCTGTTCTATCGTCCGCTGGCCAACTCGAAGATCGTCCTCTGGGGATCGCGCATGATCTTGCTGTGCATCATCGCGCGCGCGGGAGGAGCGTTGTCGTTGGCTTCGTGGTCGACGGGCCTGGGGATCGTCCTGCTCTTCGCGAACGCGACCCGCATGGTGCAGCAAGTGATCATCAGCAACCGCGAAAACGCCGACGCCAAGCAGCTGTTCGTCTTCGCGGCGAGCGTCGGCTTGTCCAGCACGGCGGCGCTTTCAGCCCTGGGTGCGACGCCGCCGGGGCGCATCTTGGTCTTGTCTTTCCTGGGACATGACGCTCGTCTGGCGAGCGCGGCGCTGTCGGTCATCGCTCTTTGCGCGCTGGTGCCGCTCCAGTTCGCGCTCCAGAACGCGCTGGAAGGCCTGATGATCAGCGCCGGGAAAACCCGGATCGTGAACATTTCGACTTGCGCCGGCAGCGCGGTGCTGCTTCTCGGAGCGATCCTGGGAGTTCGCTGGGGACTGGCCGGCCATGTCGCGGCGTCGCTGGCGCTGACCGCGGGAGTGGGGATGGAGTTGATTTTCCTTGCCGTCGCCTTGAACGCGCAGGGCGCGCCACGGTGAGGCCTGTAATACACCACGTTATGGTGGGAAAATCCGCCTGTTCAACGCCTCCGCGGTAGCTGGAGGATCGCCGGTTTGCGCGCTAGCCGTTCAAACTGCTGTCGGCCGAGCGCGGCCGGATCGACTACGCCGCGGCCTAGCCGGCCGCTGAAGGGACCGAAACGATGAACAACTTCGGCACCGTCGGCTCCTACGCTTCGATCGCGTTCTGTGCGGAGCAGGAGTGGGATATATTGTTGCTACAAAGGGCAACGAAATGGCCCGCGCTTTGCCGTCGAAACCAGACTGCGTCGACGCACGCGCAGAAGCCGTCGTCTGCGCGCACTGCCGGCAGCCCGCGCCCGTTCCCTTCGTGAGGGACGAGCGCAGGTTCTGCTGCGCTGGGTGCGCGGCCGTTTTCGAGGCGATCCACGCGATGGGGATGGGTGAGTTCTACGCCCTGAGAGAAAAAAGCGGGACGTTTCGCCGCGCGTCGCGCCCCCCAGCCGCGAAGGCCGCCTTCGCCTACCTCGACGATCCCGAGTTCCTACGCCTGTATTCCGAAGTCGTCGACGACGAGCGGCGCATGACATTTTATCTGGAAGGCATTCATTGCCTGGCATGCCTCTGGCTGCTGCAGAAAGTCCCGGAGTTCGCACCGGGCGTCAGACGGGTGGAGATCGACGCGGGACGCTCGACGGCGCGCGTCGTGCTGGATTTGAGCGCGAAGGCCGCGGACGCGGCGGGAGCCTTCGAACTCTTGGGCTATCGCCCGCACGCGGTGCGCGAACGTGAAGACGAAGAGCTGCGGCGCCGCGAGGACCGGTTGTTGTTGATGCGCGTGGCGGTGGCCGGGGCCTGCGCGATGAACATCATGCTGCTGGCGATTTCCGACTACGCGGGCGCGTCGGGCTCGCTGCTGAACGTCTTTCGCTGGACGAGCTTCGCGCTGTTTCTGCCGGTGCTGGGATTTAGCGCTGCGCCGCTGTTCCGGAGCGCATGGGCGTCGCTGCGCGCGCGTTCCGTCTCCATCGACGTGCCGGTGTGCCTGGGTTTGAGCTTCGGATTTCTGTCGAGCGCCGTCAATTTGCTGCGCGGATCCGGCGGAGTCTACTTCGACTCGCTGTCGACGCTGGTGTTCCTATTGCTCGCGGGACGCCTGGTGCTGGCGCGCGCGCAGCGCGGCGCCGTCGAGCGCTCGCGCCTGCTGCACTTTTTGACGCCTTCGATGGCGCGCGTTCTGCGCGCGGGGGACTGGAAGGAAGTGGCGCTTGATTCGGTCAAGCCCGGCGAACGCGTGGAAATCCGCGCAGGTGAGGCGGTTCCGGTCGACGGCGTCGTCGACGAGGGCCGCTCGCACGTCGACGCCTCGGCGCTGACCGGAGAGTCCCTTCCGCGGCTGGCGGCCGAGGGCGCGGCGCTGTTCGCGGGCACGACGAATCTGGACGCGCCGTTGCGCGCGCGCGTGACGGCCTGCGGATATCGGACGCGCTTGGGACGCATTCTTGAGGAAGTCGAGCGCGCGTCGGCCAAGCCCTCGCAAGCGGCGCGCGCCGCCGACCACGCCGGCAAATACTTCGTCGGCGCGGTGCTGACGCTGTCGGCCGCCGCGTTCGCGATCGGGCTACGCCATGGTCCCGCGCAGGCCTTCCAGCGCGCGCTGGCGACGGCGATCGTGACCTGTCCGTGCGGGCTGGCTCTGGCCACGCCCTTGGCGCAGTCGATCGCCATCGGCCGCGCGGCGGCGGCGGGTATTTTGATCAAGGGCGCCGACGCCCTGGAGCGTCTGGGCGAAATCGACGAGGTATTTCTCGACAAGACCGGCACGCTGACGGAAGGGGCGCTCGGCGTCGTCTCGTGGGAGGCCGAGGACGCCGCCGCCACGCTCGCGGCGGCGGCTCTGGAGTCTCGGTCCGCGCACCCGATTGCGCGGGCGATCTTCGCGCGCTTGAGCGAGTCGGTCGGACCGCTTCCGGAAGTCAAGGATTTCCGGGAGGTCGCGGGCGAGGGCGTCTCGGGGCGCATCGACGGCGTTTCCTACGGCGTCGGAGCCGACGAGGGGGAGCGCGGCGGCGACAGCGCTTCGCCGGGCTCGATCGCCACGGCGGTGGCCGTCACGCGCGGCGGGCGCATCGTCGCGCGCGCCCATCTGTCGGACCGCCTCCGCGCCGACGCGGCGCAGACCGTGGCCGCGCTGCGCGCGATGGGACTGCGCGTACGCGTTCTCAGCGGCGATTCGCCCGCGGCGGCGGCCGAAGCCGCGCGGATATTGGGACTGACGGCGCAAGACGCGATCGGCGCGGCGATGCCGGAAGACAAGAAGCGGATCGTCTCCGCCTCACCCCGCGCGATGATGGTCGGCGACGGGGCCAACGACGCGGTCGCGCTGGCCAGCGCCTTCGTCGGCGTCGCGGCCCACGGCGGCATGGAGGTCAGCCTGCGCGCCGCTGACGCCTATTTGTCCCGTCCCGGAACGGCGCCGATTGCGGCGCTGGTCCGACTCGGCCGCGGAACCCGCACGACGATCATGCGCAATCTAATTTTTTCGGCCGCCTACAATCTGATCGGCGCCGCGCTGGCCCTAAGCGGCCGGGTCGGTCCGCTGTTCGCGGCCGTGCTGATGCCGCTGAGCGCGATCACCGTGTTCGTGTCGTCGATGCTCGGCGCGGCGGACGCGCGCGCTGCCCTGGAGGCCCTGCCATGATCGTCATCTACCTGCTGATGCCCATCGCCGTGCTGATGGCCGCCGGCTTTATCGTTGCGTTCGTGAGATCGGTCAAGGGCGGCCAATACGACGACCTTGAGAGCCCGCCTTTGAAGATGCTCCTCCCGGATGAGCCGGTTTCCCGCGCCGGGGAAAGGGACAAAAAGTGACTTTGGTCAATACGAAATCACGCGCACGGCGGCCGAGAATCATTCCCCCCGCCCGCACCGGCGCGATACGATGAAGGCCGCTCCCCAAAAGGCGGCCAAGCCCGAGCAAGGAGCCTGAAGGACATGAACACGGCAGCGAAGATGGAGCGCTTCTCCTATGATGACGACATCGTCAAGAAATTCACGATCGCCACGGTTTTCTGGGGCTTCGTGTCCATGCTCGTGGGACTGGTCATCGCCAGCCAACTCGCGAACTGGAGGCTGAATTTCGGCCTGCCATGGCTGACCTTCGGGCGCCTGCGCCCGCTGCACACCAACGCCGCGATCTTCGCCTTCGCCGGAAACGCGATCTTCGCCGGAGCCTATTACTCGACCCAGCGCCTGCTGAAGACACGCATGTACTCGGACGTCTTGAGCCGCGCGCATTTCTGGGGCTGGCAGTTGATCATCGTGTTGGCGGCGATCACACTGCCGCTGGGCATCACGGTCAGCAAGGAGTACGCGGAGCTTGAGTTTCCGATCGCGCAGTTGATCACCGTGGTTTGGGTGATTTTCGCGGTCAACTTCTTCGGCACGCTGCTGCGCCGCCGAGAGAAGCACATCTACGTGGCGATCTGGTTCTACATCGCCACGATCGTCACCGTGGCCGTCCTGCACATCGTCAACACGCTCAACGTTCCGGTCACCTTCTGGAAGAGCTACCCGATCTTCTCGGGATTGCAGGACGCCATGGTCCAGTGGTGGTACGGCCACAACGCGGTCGCGTTTTTCCTCACGACCCCGTTTTTGGGATTGATGTACTACTTCCTGCCCAAGGCGGCCGAGCGGCCGGTCTACAGCTACAAGCTGTCGATCGTCCACTTTTGGGCGCTGATCTTCATCTACATTTGGGCGGGCCCCCACCACCTTCTCAACACCTCCGTGCCGAATTGGGCCCAGACCCTGGGGATGATATTCTCGATCATGCTGCTGGCGCCGAGTTGGGGCGGCATGATCAACGGCCTGCTGACGCTGCGCGGAGCCTGGGATCGCGTGCGCGTCGACCCTATCCTTAAGTTCTTCGTGGCCGGCGTCACCTTCTACGGGATGTCCACCTTCGAGGGACCGTTGCTGTCGATCAAGTCAGTCAACGCGCTGGCGCACTACACGGACTGGATCATCGCGCACGTGCACAGCGGCACGCTCGGCTGGAACGGCTTCATCACCTTCGGGATGATTTATTGGATGGTGCCGCGTCTCTGGAAGACGAAGCTGCACAGCGTGAAACTGGCCACCGCGCACTTTTGGCTGGGCCTGTTCGGCATGCTCGTCTACATCACATCGATGTGGGCGGCCGGAATCACCCAGGGCCTGATGTGGCGCGCGATCGATTCATCGGGGCGGCTGGTCTATCCCGACTTCATCGAAACCGTCCAGCGCATCGTGCCGCTCTACTACGTGCGCGCCGTCGGCGGGGCGATGTATCTGGCCGGTGTCGTGCTGATGATCTACAACCTCTGGGTCACGATCGCCTCTGCGCCCGCCGATCAAAGCGAGGACGTGTTCGAGGCCCCGGCATTGAACGCCGTCAACGCCCCCAGCGCCGCCGCGCAGGCGCCCCATCGGGTGCTGGAGGGGATGCCGATGCTCTTCACGGCGCTGTCGCTGATCGCAATCCTCGTGGGCACGCTCATCGAGCTGGTGCCCACTTTCTTATCGACGGAATACGTCTCGCTCAATCCGCCGGCGGCGGATGGAACACGGATGATCTATCCGTACACACCGTTGGAGCTGGCTGGACGCGACATCTACGTGCGCGAAGGCTGCTATCTGTGCCACTCCCAGCAGATTCGCACGCTGAAAGAGGAATACCTGCGCTACGGAGAGCCGTCCCGAGTCGAGGAGTCGATGTACGACCATCCTTTTCAATGGGGTTCCAAGCGCATCGGACCGGACCTGGCACGCGTCGGCGGGAAATATCCGGACCTCTGGCATCTGCGCCACCTCAACAACGCGCGCGACGTGGTCGCCGAGTCGATCATGCCGCGCTACGAGTGGCTGTTGACCGACAAGACAGACTTCGACATCCTGCCGCGCAAGCTCGCGGTGATGAGGCGTATCGGCGTGCCCTACACCGACGCCGATATCGTGGGAGCCGTCGATGCGGCGCGCGCCCAAGCCGTGAAGATCGCGTCGGGACTCTCGGAGCAGGGCGGCGGCAAGGATTTATCGGACAAGGAGGTCGTCGCCTTGATCGCCTATCTCCAGCGTCTCGGCGTCGATTTGAAGAAATTCGAGGCCAAGCAGGCGTCCGCCGAGCCGTTGTCGGCGCAAGGCCTGGCTCTGTCGGGAGTCGCGCGATGACGCAGTCGCTCATGGCCCACTGGCCATACGCCGCGATGAGCGCGCTGGCGATGTTGCTGTTCATCGCGGTCTTTGCGGGCGTGTGCTGGCGAACGTTCGGACCCGGAGGCAGCCGCCGCTACGCGGGCCGCGACGCAATGCCGCTCGACGATCTCAAGCCGCTCCGTCCGGCGACGGAGCGCAAGGAAGGATAATGGACATGGGCGATAAAAATGACAAGCACGACGTCCCGATCTCGGGCCACGCGTACGACGGCATCGAGGAGTTCGACAACCGCCTGCCGCGCTGGTGGGTGTACATGTTCTATTTGTCGATCGCCTTCGCGTTTCTCTACTTCTGCTACTACTCGCTGGGTTCGGGTCCTTCCCCCCGCCAGGTCTTCGCCGAGGATCGCGCCGCCATCGACGACGCGCGCGCGGCGGCTGCGGCGGCCGGCGGCGACGAGGCGGCGCTGAAAGCCGCAGCCAAGGATGCGCATGAGGTCGCCGAGGGCGAAAAAATATTCGCGCAGCGCTGCGCGGCCTGCCACGGCGATCACGCGCAGGGCAACATCGGCCCCAACCTCGCCGACGACTACTGGATTCACGGCGGGCGCTTGGTGGACATCGACCGCACGATCACCCAAGGCGTGCCCGACAAGGGCATGCCCACCTGGGGCCAGACGATGAAGTCCGACAAGATCGTCGAAGCCGTCGCCTACATACGCTCGCTGCGTGGGACTCATCCCGCCGGCGCGAAAGCGCCGCAGGGCGAACTCTACACGGGAGACGACTGACCCAAAGGCCGCCATGTCGAAATTCGACCTGCCCGTCGACCGTCTGACCACCACCGATGAGACGGGCGCGCGCGTCTACGTCTATCCGGCCGACGTCGCCGGAGCATGGCGACGCCGCCGCGACTGGTTCTACGCGGCGGCATTGGGCGCGTACTTCGGCTTGCCGTGGGTGCGCGTCGGCGGCCGGCCGCCGCTTCTTTTCGACATTCCCCATCGGCGCTTCGAGATTCTGGGCACGACCTTTTGGGCGCACGACGGTCCGCTGGTCATCTTCGTGGCGGCGGGATTTGCGATCTCGCTGTTCGCTGTGACCTCGGTGCTGGGGCGCGTTTGGTGCGGCTGGTCGTGTCCGCAGACCTTGTTCATCGACGGGCTGTTCCGACGCCTGGAGCGGCTGGTCGAAGGCGACGCCGCGTCGCGCCGTCGCCTCGACGACGGCCCGTTGACTCCGCGGGAAACCCTTCTGCGTACGGCCAAGTGGGCGCTGTTTGCCGTCGCGGCGCTGGCCGTCGCGCTGACCTTTCTCGCGTATTTCATCGGCACCGACGATCTGCCCGGCGTCGTGCGCTCGTGGCCGGGCGACAACACCGGAAGTTTCGCGGCTCTTCTGATCTCGACGGCCGTCGTGCTCTTCGATTTCGGCTGGTTTCGCGAACAGTTCTGCACGATCGCCTGCCCCTACGGACGCTTTCAGAGCGTGCTGATGGACGACCGCTCCACGATCGTCGGATACGACGCCGCCCGCGGCGAGCCGCGCGCGGGCGCGCAGCCGGGGCGCGAGGGAGACTGCGTCAACTGCTACCGGTGCGTGCAGGTCTGCCCGACCGGCATCGACATCCGTCGCGGAGTACAGATGGAGTGCATCGCGTGCACCTCCTGCATTGACGCCTGCGACGAGGTGATGGCGCGACTCCAGCGGCCGAAAGGCCTCATCCGCTACACCTCGTTAGCGGAACTCGCGGGGCGGCCCTGGTCGCATTGGAACTGGCGCACCGCCGCCTACGCGCTGGCTCTAGGCATCTACATGTCGGCTTTGGGGTGGCGGCTGCACGCGCGGCGGGATTTGTTCTTTGAGGTCGTGCGCGCGGTCGGAGCGCCGTATCTTCAGGGCGTCGCGGCCGACGGCAAGGCCGAGGTCGTCAACCATTACGATCTGGATTTGTCCGATCAGTCAAACGAGGACCTGCGCGTCGATATCGGCGGTGCGCCGGGAGGAGACCCGAGGATCGTCTACTCGGCGCCGGCGTCGCCGCTGATCCTCAAGCCCGGCACGACGGTGCGCACGGACCTGCTCGTGACATTCCCGAAGGACGCGCTGCGCGGCGGCAAGCTTGCGGGCGCCGTCCGGCTGGACACCCGGCGCCAGGGCTCGGGTCGCGGCGACTCCCAGCAGGAGGCTCTGGAGCTTGTCGGTCCCTTTTGACGCCGGGACGTCCGTTTCGCTGGCGGTGCTGGGCGCCAGCCTCCTGGGAAGCGCGCACTGCGCGCTGATGTGCGGACCGCTGGCGACCGTGGCCGCAGAGGACATTCGGGCGTCGGCGACGTACCATCTCGCGCGTCTGGCCGGCTACACGTCGCTTGGCGCCGCGGCGGGCTGGCTCGGGCGAATGGCTTTCGACCCGCGCTGGGGCGTTGCGGCGGCGTGGCTGGCGAGCGCGGCGCTGGCCGCGGCGCTGATCGCGCTGGGCCTGCGCGTCTGGCGCGGCCAGCCGGCGTCGTTCGGCGCGCCGCTCTTTTTTGCCGCGGCGGCCGGCCGCGCGGCACGAACCGTCGGCGCGCGGGGGGCGGCATTCGCGGGAACCTGCGGATTGTTGACAGCGCTCCTTCCATGCGGCTGGCTGCACAGCTTTCTGCTGGCCGCGGCGATGACACGCTCGCCGCGCGCTGGAGCGTTGGCCATGGCGCTGTTCTGGCTGGGAACCTTGCCCGCGCTGACGGCGGGCGCGGCCGCGCTCAAGCGCGGGCTGGGGCTGGCCGGCGCGCGCGCGCCGAGGCTGGCCGGCGCGATGCTGGTCGCTGCGGGTTTGGCGGTGGTCGCTCAGCGCGGGTGGAGAGCCTGGTCGAAAAGCGCCGCGGCGTGTCCGATCTGCACGGCGAAAGGGACGGAACGGTGAGCGGGGTATCCCCCGCGTCGCGAAAGCCCTGCCGCCGCGCCGAGTGCCCGCCCACCTGCGCGCTGGAGCGCTGGTGCGCGGCGCAGGCGCTGTTCACCATCTGGCGTCAGAACGTCTATGCGCGAGGAAATGTGCTGCTTTAGCCGGGCACGGCTCTGGCCGCTCTCATTGTCCTGTGCGGAGGCAGCGTGCGCGTGCCGGGGTTCCTCGGCACGCGCCCTGGTGGCCGATCAACCCGACGCTGCCGCCGCGGAAATAGTGGAGACGACCGGAATCTGCATGATCGACACCGCGCGCATTCGGGAGTTATGGCTGGGCAAGCCTCCGGTCGGTCGTGCCAGAGGCGCTGGAAACCACGCGCGTCAATCGAGCAGGCGACCGCCGGGCTCGCGGCGCGTCAGCTTCGCCTGTCCGGTGCAGAGAAAGAAGAGGCCGAACGGCGCATTTCCCTGATGGAACAAGATGCTGCCTTTGCGATAAGCGCTGGCGCGCCAGCCATTCGCCAATTGCGCGGCCAGATCAGGCGTGAGCCCTTGGTTTGCGCACCACGCCGCGAGCGAGCAGGACATAGGGCAATCCATTGCGGCGGCAAGGGCGCGGAGCGTACTTCGACTCGGGTCTCCTGTTTTTCAGCATCACACGCCGCTGCGCAACGGAACAGCCCCAAATGTTGGCGCCGGGACAATAAAAAACCAGCGGGGCTTATTCCGCTGGTTTCTCGGCGAGGAACGTCTCGCGGCTGAGTCTCGAAAACTGGAGCGGGCGAGCGGAATCGAACCGCCGTCTGATCCTTGGCAAGGACCCGTTCTACCATTGAACCACGCCCGCGGTTCCCGAACATTCTAGCACGAATGGGGTGAGGAGGGAAATAGCGCGCCGCGTTCAGGCGTCTTCGGCCAGGCGGCCGACGGCGATGCGGTCGCGGCCCGACGCGTCCTGCTTGATCAGGACGCCTTGGAAACCGGAGGAGTGGAGAAGTTTGGACAAGGCCGGGCCTTGGCGCGATTCGATCTCGAGCGCCAGGAATCCGCCGGGCTTGAGCATTTTCGGCGCGGCGGCGACGATGGCGCGGACGGCGACCAGCCCGTCCTTGCCGCCGTCGAGGGCCAGGCGCGGCTCCATGAGGACTTCGGGCTCCAGGTCGTCCAGGTCCCCCGTCGGGATGTAAGGCGGGTTGGAGACCAGCAGGTCGGCCCAACCGCGCAGGCCGGGGCGGCCGGAGAACAGGTCCTCGCGCACGAAGCGGATACGCTGGTGGGAATGCAGGGCGACGGCGTTTTTCTGCGCCAGCGCGAGCGCCTGGTCGCTGACGTCGGTGGCGAACACCGTGGCGCTGGGGATGAGCTGGGCCAGCGCGATGGCGATGCAGCCGGTGCCCGTGCCGATCTCGACGATTTTCGGGGCGGGCGCGCGCGACGCCTCCACCAGCCGCACGCACTCGAGCACCAGCTCCTCGGTCTCGGGGCGCGGGATCAGCCCGTCGCGCGTCACCTCGATGCGTAGGCCCAAAAATGGCTGCCAGCCCAGGATGTAGGCCAGCGGCAGACGGCGGCCGCGTTCCTTGACCCAGCGCCAGAAGCGGTGGCCCTGCTTTTCGGAAAGATCCTGATAGCCGCGCGCCGCCGCGCCGGCGCGCCCCACGCCCAGCACTTCGCCCATGAGGAACTCCGCGCTGGCGCGGGCCTCCGGCACCTCGCGCTCGTCGAGGAATTTTTCGGCCTTCGCCAGCCAGTCGGCGACGGTCACCCCGCCGCCTCCAGCTTCAAGCGCCGCTGCTCCTCGCGCAGGGCCTCGAACACGGGGCCGAAAGCGCCGTCCATGATCTCGGCGAGATTGTGCCAGGAACGCTCCAGCCGGTGGTCGGTCACCCGGCTTTGCGGGAAATTATACGTGCGGATTTTTTCGGACCGGTCGCCGGTGCCCACCTGGGAACGGCGCGCGGACGCGTTCTGCGCGAAGGCCTTCTCGCGCTCGATGTCGGCGAGCTTGGCGTAGAGGCGGCGCATGGCCTTCTCGCGGTTGCGGCCCTGAGAGCGCTCCTCCTGGCACTCGACGATGATGCCGGTGGGCAGATGCGTGATGCGCACCGCGGTCTCCACCTTGTTGACGTTCTGGCCGCCCGCGCCGCCGGCGCGGTAGGTGTCGAGCTTGAGCTCGTCGGGACGGATGACGATCTCGCCGGTTTCCTCCACCTCCGGCATCACCGCGACGGTGACCGTCGACGTGTGCACCCGGCCCGCGGCCTCGGTGGCGGGCACACGCTGGACGCGGTGCACGCCGCCCTCGTGGCGCAGCCAGGAGAACACGTCCTTGCCCGTCACGAACACGACGGCCTGCTTGAGCCCCTTGAGGCCGGTCGACGAGTACTCCTGCGTCTCCACGCGCCACTGGCGGGACTCCGCGAAGCGGATGTAGGCGCGCAGAAGCTCCGCGGCGAACAGCGCGGACTCCTCGCCGCCCGCCCCGGCGCGGATTTCCAAATAGACGTTTTTCGCGTCGGCGGGGTCCTTGGGCAGAAGGTCCAAAAGGATTTCCTGCTCCAAAGGCCCCACGCGCGCCTCCAGGCCCGGGCGCTCCTCGTCGGCCATGGCGCGCATCTCCGGGTCGGAGGCGAGCGCCTTCAAGCCTTCCAGCTCCGATTCCAAGCGCGAAAGCTCCCGCACCTTGGCGATGGTCGCCGCCATCTGGGCGTGCTTGAGCGAGAGCGCCTTGACCTCCGCCGACGGCGTGTTCGGCGCGGAGAGCTGGGCCTCGATCTCGCGGAATTCCACGTCCAGACGGGCGATTTTCGGATTCATGGGGGGCTCCCTAAAAAAGCAGGAGCCCCGGCTTTGAAGGCCGGGGCTCCGTTCGGGTCGGGTCCGCTAAGCGTCTTTCTTCGCGGGGGCCTTCTCCTTCTTGGGACCGGCGGCCTTCTTGGCGCCTTTCTCTTCCTTCTTCACCGCCGTGGAGAGAACCTTCTCGCGCTTGGCCGTATGGCCCACGTGCGCCAGCGTCTTGGCCGCGGACTTCGCGGCCTTGCGCTCGATGGTCTTGCCGCCGCTGACCTCGAAGCGCTTTTTAAAGCGGTCGATGCGGCCCGCGGTGTCCACCAGGCGCTGCTGGCCCGTGTAGAACGGGTGCGAGAAAGCGGAGATGTCCAGCTTGACGAGCGGATACGTCTTGCCGTCCTCCCACGCGACCGTGTCCTTGGACTTGACGGTCGAGCGCGAGATGAACGACTTGTTGGCCTGCACGTCCTGGAAGACGACCGGCCGGTAGACGGGATGGATGCCTTTCTTCATTGACGGGGTTCCTCGGGAATAAAGCGACTTCGTCCAGTATAGCAAAATCCGGGCCGTCGGCTACGGCCGTCCGCGAACCTCGGCTATTTGCGTTCCATCCAGCGCAGGACGGCGGCGTCCCAGACCTTCTTGGCCGCGGCGCTCCACGGCAATTTCTCCGCCGCGGCGACGACGGCCATGAAGCGGGCGCCGGGGCCCGGCGCCTCGAACACGCGCCTCAACCCTTCGGGAGTGGACGCGGCCCGGTGCAAGGTCTGCGCGGCGCGCTCCGCCAAAGGACGATGGAGCGCGGCCAAGGCAAACAGCGCCGCCGAAAGGTCGGGCGCGCGGCGCAGGAAGGCGGGGACGATCCAGCCGTCCGCGCCGAAATCCACCTCGCGCAGAAGCGCGCGGCGGATGAGCCAGTCCCGGCCGGCGGGACCGGCGGCGTCCACGGCGCGCGCGGCCAAGTCGCGTTCGGCCGGGCTCAAGGGCCGGCCCGCCGCGGCGGCCGCGGCGGCGTCCAAGCCCGCGCGCAGGGGCGAGGCCGCGTCGCCCAGATAGGCGCCCGCGGTCTCCGGGCGTCCCAGGCTCAGCTGATAGACGGGATCGGCGCGCATCACGGCCATCAGCCGCTCGGCGCGCAGGGATTCAAGGAAATGCGCCATCGCCGCGCCGCCGCCTTCGACATGCAGAAGATGCCAGACCGGCGTTCCCTCCGCGTAGGCGTTGTCTTCCGTCTTCAACCAGAGCAGGCGCGCCTCCAGGATTTTCCGGATGTCGGCGACGTCCCGCGCGGACAGCCCCAGTTCGGCCGCGTCGCGCAGCATGCCCGCAAGGACCAGCCGCTCGCATTTCACCGCGAAGCCCTCGGTCATGGCGTCGTAGGCCGTATCGCGCGGCCGCGCGGCGACGCGGCGTCCGACCGCGTCGTCGAACACGGCGTGGGCGAACTCATGGACGCTGGTGGCGATCTGCTCGATCTTGGGCGAGACGCGCGTCCGGCCCGGCGGCCCGAAGGCGGAAACCACGTCGCCGTCGGCGTCCGTTTCGCCCGGCGTCAGCGTGATCTCGTGCCCCGTTTCGGGCGCAAACGTGTGCCCTCCCCCGGCGCCCAGCATGGACTCTTCATAAGCGTAGCGCACGCTCAGCGGCCGATCCAGCTCCGGCAGGTAGCGCCGAAACAGCGCGCGCGTGGCCGCTTCAAGCTCCGGCAGGTCGGGCGCCCGCGGGCCGGGCGCGGCCAGCGCCAGCATCGCGGCGGGCGGCGCGGCGGCGGGCGCCGCGA
>JAJXVH010000039.1 GCA_021782205.1 bacterium
TGCTCGCCGACGACAACGCGGACATCCTCGCGCTGGTCAGCGACCACCTGTCGCGGCGCGGCCACCATGTGATCGCGGTCGCCGACGGCGTGGCCTTGGCGCAGAAGGCCGCCGAGCACTTGCCGCACCTCATCGTCACCGACATTAAAATGCCCGGCTCCTACGGCTCTTCCGTCTACCAGGTTCTGCAAAACGACGAACGCACGCGCCGCATCCCGATCATCTTCATGTCCGCCCATTCCGCCGAGAAGATCGCCACGCTTCTGCCCAAGGATCCCAAGACGCGCTTCCTGCAGAAACCGGTCGACCTTCACTGGCTTGACGCGACGATCGCGGAACTTCTGCCGCTGGGAGGCTACGTCCCATGACGAAAATAGGAAAGCCGCGCGCGCGGGTCGCCGTGATCGGCGGCAGCGGCCTATACTCCTCGGCCGCGATCAAGTCCCCGCGCGAACTGACGCTGAAGACCCCGTTCGGCGCGCACTCGGGGCCGATCGTCGTCGGGGAACTGGAGGGCGTGCCTTGCGCGTTCCTGCCGCGCCACGGCCGCGGCCACGTGGTCACGCCGACCGAGATCAACCAGCGCGCGAACATCTGGGCGCTGAAGTCCCTGGGCGTGGAGCGCGTGCTGGCCTTCAGCGCGGTCGGCTCGCTCAAAGAGGAACTGGCTCCGCGCACCTTCGTGTTTCCGGATCAGCTCGTCGACCGCACCAAGGACCGGGTGCAGACATACTTCGGGAACGGCTTAGTGGCGCATATCGCGTTCAACCCCCCGTTCGCGCCCGAGCAGAACCGCATCGTCTACAAATGCGCCGAGGAGCTCGGGATCAAGTCCGTCTTCGGCGGCGTCTATTGCTGCATGGAAGGCCCCGCGTTCTCCACGAAGGCGGAAAGCGAGATGCACCGCTCCTTCGGCTGGTCCTTGATCGGCATGACCGCCGCCACGGAGGCCAAGCTGGCGCGCGAGGCCGAGCTGGTCTACTCGCAGGCCTGCATGGTCACCGACTACGACTGCTGGAAGGAAGGCGAGGAGGTCCACACCGAGATGGTCGTGGCCAACCTGCGCGCCAACGCCGAGAACGCGCAAAAGCTGATGCGCCTCGCGGTGCCCCGCATCGCCTCCGCGCCTTTAGAGCCCGCGTTCAGCGAGGCGCTCAAGGGCGCCTTGTTCACCGATCCCAAGCACCGCGGCAAGGCGGCGCTCAAGACGCTCGACCTCCTGGTGAAGAAATATGTCTAAGACCAGCCGCCGCGCCGTCGAGCGCCTGATCGAGGCCGCCGTGCAGGCCCAGAAGCGCGCCTATTGCCCCTACTCGCGCTATCCCGTGGGCGCGGCCGTGCTGACCGCCTCGGGCCGCGTTTTCGCCGGCTGCAACGTCGAGAACGCCTCCTACGGGCTGTCCATGTGCGCCGAACGCGCCGCGGTCTACCACTCGGTGTCCGGCGGTCACGACTCCCTGGCCGCGGTCGCGGTGGTGGGTGCGGCCGCCAAGCCCTGCGGCGCGTGCCGCCAAGTGCTCTTCGAGTTCAGCGACAAGGACACCGATCTCTACCTCGTCGACCTGGACCCGGGCACCGGCCGCCGCCGCGTGCTCAAGACGACCGTCTTCAAGCTTCTGCCGATGGCCTTCGACCCGCTGGCGTCGGGCCTTCTGCCGAAGAATCCGCGCAACCTGCTCAAGCGAAAGAGGAAATGATGGATCATCAAGAACTCCGCGACGTGCTCGACTGGATGAAGGGAACCGACTTAGTCGAGGTCGTCTACAAGAAGGAAGGCCGCGGCTTCTCGCTGTCGACGACCGACGCGCCCGCGCCCGTGCCCGGCGCCGGGATGCCGCCCAGCCGCTTCGTGCCGGTCGCCTCCGACTCGGTCGGCCTGTTCCAGTGGTCGTCGCCCGGCAAGCCGCGCCGCGCCGAGGAAGGCGCGTCCGTGGCGGAAGGCGACGTGCTCGCCGTGGTGGTGGCCGGCTCGGGCGCGGCCAAGCCCGTCAAGTCCCCTTGCGCGGGCCGGATCGCCAAGTGCTTCGCCGACGCCGGAGAGGCCGTCGAATACGGCCGGCCGCTGTTCCTCATCGAGCCGGGCTAGAGAAAAGACCATGGCCTCCGCGCAGATTCTGTGCACGAAATGCGGCGCCGTCTCGACGGCGCCGCTGGCCATGTGCGCGAAATGCGGCGGCCGCAACGCGCTGGTCTGCGGCTCGTGCGAGACGCAGAACTCCCTGGGCAAGAACTTCTGCGACAAATGCGGAATCCCCCTCTCCGCCGCCGGACCCGTGGCGGGCGCCGCCCCGGCGCCCGAACGGCCTCTCCTGCGCACGGCGCCCGATATCCCGGCCACCGCCGTGTTCCGCGCACCCGCTCCTGGGCCGGGCGCGCCTCTTCCCGCCGGCGCGACGCCTCCGCCGTTCGCCTCCAGCGGCATCCCGCTGGCCTTGCCCGGCGCCTCGCTGCCTTCGGCCGGACAAGCCTTGCCCCCAACAGCGGCGCCGCAGCCGTCCGCGCCCCTGCCTGCGCCCGCCGCTCCGGCCGCCGCGGCGCCGGCCGGAGACCTGTGGAATCCCGCGGCACCTCCCGCCTCCGCTCCCGCGGCGGCTCCTCTCGGCGCGCGCGAGCGCTGGACCCCGCTGATCAACGCCGTCGCGATCATCGCGGGAGTCGCCCTGGCCGCCTTCGCGGCCTGGCGCTGGCAGCTCTCGCAAAGGCCCGAAGTCCAGGTTCCCCGCCTGGCCGCGCAATACCTCGACGCGCTGCGCGCGCAGAACTACGAAGCCGCCTACGCAATGTTCTCGAGCGAGGCCCGCCGCAGCTGCACGCTCGACGAGTTCCGCGCCATCCGCGACACGACCACCTGGTCTTGGTCCGGGCTGCGCATCGAGCATCAGGAGCCCGGCGCGATCCTCTTCGCTTACGATCTGCAGACCCCCGGCTCTCCCGACAGGACCGACCACGTGCTGTTCACCCAGGAAGGAGACCGCTGGACGAGGCCCTACAATTGGGTGCTGATGCGCAAGGTGGAGGAATCCTTCGACCGCGGCGACGCCGACCGCGGCCTGCTTCTGGCGCAGGCCGCGGCGACGGTCAATCCGCGCGACCCCATGGCGTGGGGCTATCTGTGCGAGGCCGCCTATTACCGCAAAGCGCCGGCGGACGCGGAGACGCGCTGCGTGCGCGCGTTGGAGCTGGCCGAGGTCTACCCGTCGGACCTGACGCCGAAAAGCCTCTATCACCTGCACGCGATCCTCGCCGACACCTACACGCAGGCGCTGGCGCGGCCGGACAAGGCCGTCGAGCAGTTCAGCCTGATGCTCGGCTTTCCCAACATCTCGCCGGAGGACCAATGCCAGATCCTGCTGGCCCGCGCGCAGGCCTACCGCCAGCTGAGCCGTCCCGGCGAGTCGCTCGCGGACGTGAACCGCGGCGCGGCTCTGTGCACGAGCCCGTCGGACCTGGCCTTCATCCAAAAAATGCGCGACGTTCTGCGCGCGCCCGTCCCGTGACCGAGGAACCATGTTCAAGAAAATCCTGATCGCCAACCGCTCCGAGATCGCCGTGCGCGTCATCCGCGCCGCGCGCGAGATGGGAATCAAGACGGTCGCCGTCTATTCCGACGCCGACCGCGAGTCGCGCCACGTCGCGATGGCCGACGAGTCCGTCTGCATCGGCCCCGGTCCTTCCAAGCTGTCCTACCTGGACCAGGAGGCGGTTCTCAGCGCCGCCAAGATCACCGGCGCCGACGCCGTTCATCCCGGCTACGGCTTCCTGTCCGAAAACGCCGATTTCGCCGAGCTCTGCGCCAAGCGCGGCTTCGTCTTCATCGGGCCGCCGCCCGCGGCCAGCCGCAAGCTCGGCTTCAAGAGCGCGGGCAAGGCCGTGGCGCTGGCCGCGAACGTGCCCGTGGTTCCCGGAACGAAAGGAGACATCACCACCGACGTGACGAAGGAAGTCGAGGCCATCGGCTATCCCGTCCTGATCAAGGCGTCGGCCGGCGGCGGCGGCAAGGGCATGCGCGTGGTGCGCCAGGCTTCGGAGCTCAAGGCTCAACTGGAAGCCGCGGCGACGGAGGCGAAGGCCGCGTTCGGCGACGGCTCGGTGTTCATCGAGAAGCTGCTGGAGCGCCCGCGCCACGTCGAGATCCAGATCGCCGCCGACCAGCACGGCCACGTCGTCGCGTTTCCCGAGCGCGACTGCACCGTGCAGCGCCGCCACCAGAAGCTCGTCGAGGAGTCGCCGTCGCCCGCGCTGACGCCGGAGATCCGGCGCGACATGCAGGCCGCGGCCATCCGCCTGGCTCAGTCCGCCGGCTACCAAAACGTCGGCACCGTCGAGTTCCTCTTCCAGGATGGAAAGTTCTATTTCATCGAGGTCAACGCGCGCCTGCAAGTCGAGCACCCGGTCACCGAGGCCGTGGCCGGCGTGGACCTGATGGAACTGATGATCCGCATCGCGGCCGGCGAGCCTCTGCCTTTCGACCAGACGCGCGCCAGCCAGATCCGCTGCCACGCCATCGAGCACCGCATCAACGCCGAGGACCCCGACAACGGCTTCATGCCCTGCCCCGGCCGCATCGAAAGCCTGGAGCTGCCCGGCGGCGCGGGCGTGCGCGTCGACACGCACGCCTACGCCGGCTACACGATCCCCAGCTACTACGACAGCATGATCGCCAAGCTCATCATCACCGCCGAGGACCGGCCGAAGGCCCTGCGCCGCTCCCTGCGCGCTCTCGGGGAGCTCAAGGTCGGCGGCGTGAAGACGACGGCGGGGATGCACGCGAAGGTGGTCGCCCACCCGGTGTTCATGGGCGGTGATTTCGACACCCACTTCATCGAGAAAACCAAGCTGCTGGACAAGGAGGCCGTCCATGACCGCGCCTGACTTCAAGAAGACCATCGTCGAGCAGCTGCGCGACAGCGCGGCCGTGCTCAACTCGACTGCGGCGCTGGCCCCGGAGATCGACGCGGTCGCCCAGGACCTGCTCGCCTGCTACCGCGCGGGCGGCAAGCTTCTGACCTTCGGCAACGGCGGCTCCTCCTGCGACGCGCAGAACTTCGCCGACGAATTGGTCGGCCGCTATCGCCGCAACCGCCCGCCGCTGTCCGCGCTGGCGCTGACCGTCAACCAGGGCGACCTCACCTCCATCGCCAACGACTTCGGCTACGAGGAAGTCTTCGCGCGCCAACTGCGCGCGCACGGCCGCCGCGGCGACGTCGCCGTCGCGATCTCGACCTCGGGCAACTCCAAGAACGTGCTGAAGGCCATCGCGGCCGCCAAGGAGCTGGGGATCAAGGTCGTGGGACTGTCGGGCCGCAGCGGCGGCAAGATGAAGGCCGAGTGCGACCGCTGCTTGTGCGTCCCGTCGGACTCCACGGCGCGCATTCAGGAGGCGCACATCACCTTGATCCAGATCTGGTGCGGCATCCTCGAAGACGAACTGTTCCCCGACGCGCCGCTGGCGCACGGCTAGAGACCCACCGAGACTCCCGATGAAGTCCTCCGCGGCGAAAATCCTCCCGCTTCATAAACTTTTGACCCTGCGCGAGCTGTGGCGCTGGGAGGGCCGACAAGTCGTTTTCACCAACGGCGTGTTCGACATCCTGCATGCGGGACACGTGCGCGTTCTTGAGAAAGCGCGCGCGCAGGGAGACCTTCTCGTCGTCGGCGTGAATTCCGACGCGTCGGTGCGCGCTCTGGAAAAGGCGCCCGGGCGGCCGATCAACGCCTGGCGCGACCGCGCCGAAGTCATCGCCGCGCTCGGCTGCGTGGACGCGGTGGTGGGATTTTCGCAAGTCACGCCCGAACCGCTGCTGTCACGCCTCAAACCCGACGTCCATGTCAAGGGCGGCGACTACAAGCCCGCGGACCTGCCCGAGGCCGCGCACGCCGGGCGCGTGGTCATCGTGCCGCTGAAGAAGGGCTATTCGACGACGAGCCTGATCCGCCGCCTTCAGGGTCGGCGGTGAACGGACGCGGCGGCGCGCCGGAGCCGGGACACGCGAGCAGCTCCGGCGGCGTCCAACCAAGGATGGCCCCGCTCATCCTTGTCGCCGACGACGACCCCGACATCCGCCGCGTGCTGCGCGGCCTGCTGGAGCCGTTGGCCGAGGTCGAGGAAGCGGCCGACGGCGCGCAGGCGCTCGAACGGCTTCGCGCCGCCAAGCCCCGCCTGCTCCTGCTCGACGTGGTGATGCCGGAGATGAACGGCATCGCGGTTCTTCAAGCCGCGCGGGTGTTCGCCCCGGACCTGCCCGTGCTGATGCTGACCGGCGAGTCCGACCTGGCCATGGCCCAGCTCGCGCTGGAAAGCGGCGCGCGCGCCTACATCACCAAGCCTTTCGAGCCCGAGCGCCTGCTCGACGAGGTTCGTCGGCTGCTCGACCCGAGCGAAGCTCCTTCCAGCCGCCCCTGGCGCGTGCGCCGCTGATCGTCCGACGAACCGCGCGAAGTCTGAAACCCTCTCAGCGCTGATGGCGACGGATTCCGCTCTTTCGTATAAGCGAGTTAATGGCAGTCGAATAGCCGCGCCGAGCGACCTTGGCGCCCCTTTCTCGATAGGACTGATGGTCTCGCGGCGCCCAAGTCGCGAGACCGTCGACGTAGCGGTTGTACATGCAGAACGCCGCGGCGATAAGGACGGTGTCGTGTATTTCCACATCCGTCGCGCCTAGACTGCGGGCCTTAGCGACTGCGGTGCCGCGGACTTTTTTGCCGCCTGTCTGCACCTGCCCGGCGATCGTCAAGAGCGCCTTCAGCTTGTCCGAAATGGCGGCGGTACGGAAATTGCGCTTCACCCGCAGGACTAATCTCTCATCACCGCCGAGATGAGCCGCCGCGACCGCGCCGTGGCTGGTCTGGCAGTAGAAACAGTCATTGAGGGCGGACACATACGTAGCGATGAGCTCCCGCTCTCCCGGCGTCAGAGAGCTCGGGCCTCTCAAGAGCACGTCGACAAGCTCGCACAAGGGCTTGGCTGTTTCGGGGCGGAAGACCATCAAGCCGCGGATGCCGGGAACACCCTTTGGGAGCGAGATATGCGCCATGCCATCGCCCCCGGTCAGTTTTTTGCGGGGCCGGACACGGGCGATTCAGCGGCTGGAGCGGTCGTGGAGGGCTTCTCCGCGGCCGCGGCCTCCGCCGGAATCGACTTGGCCTTGTCGATGGCCTGCTGAACGTCGGCGATGTCGCGGTATTTCGGATTCTTGGCCTTGAAGGCCTCCAACGCCTTGATTCCCTCGGCGGTCTTTCCGGCCAGCACGAGGTCCAGGGCCTTCTCGAAGTCCGCGTCCTGCGCGCGACGCAAGCGCAGTCGCTCGGCCGCGGCGTCGCCCTTGAGCGTCGGCACGTTCGGGTCCGCGGCATCGGACGCCTGACTCTGGCCGCGCACGGCGGCGACCGCCGCTGTGCGTTCGTTCTTGCGGTCGCTGGCGACCGCGGACTCGGTCAGCGCCTGCTTCAGGTGCCGCAGGAAAGTCATCACGGACTCACGCGCGGTCGCGGCCGGCTTGGCGTCATCGGCCCGCAACGGGCCGGCCAGCAGGACCGCGGCCAGCGCCGCGGCCGTCATTTTCATGTTCATACGCACCCCCTGTCGAACCCTAAAGATCTTTCACCATATCGTCGACGAACGGCTTGTAGCCCGGAGAAAGGGCGACGGCCTTCGCCCCGAACTGGCGCGCGGCGGCCGCGTCCTTGCGCTTGACGGCGGTTTTCACGAGATTGAGCCACACGTCCGCGTCCGTCGGATCGGCCGCGGCCGCGGCCCGGAAGTTCTTCTCCGCGGCCGCGTAGTCGCCCTTGACGAAGGCGACGCTGCCCAGGTCGTCGAGCGCCGCCGCGTTCTTGGCGTCGAGCTCCAGCGCCCGCCCGAACTCCGCCGCCGCGGCGTCGAGACGGCCGTATTGATACTTGGCGATGCCGAGCTGCACGCGCGCGGCGACGTCCTTCGGATCGGCGCTCAAGCGCCGCCGGCAGTCATCGCGCGTCAGCTCGTAGCGCTGCTTGGCCAGCGCCGCGACCTGCCCGTCGTAAAGTTTTTCCAGCTCCGCCGCGTCCGGCGCGGCCGCGGCGGGTCCGGCGGGAGGCATCGTCGCAGGCTCGTACTCCTCGAACGCCCGGTCCACGTCCACGATTTTAACCGCGCCTTTCGCTGCTTCGGCCTTATACGCGTAGGCCGCCTTGGAGACCGCCTCGACGAACGGCTTGCCGACGTCGGTGACCTCCACCGGAACCCAGAGCGTGCCGTCGTGCGGCACCAGCAAGTCCTCCGGCAGGCCCGCCTCCAGCGCGTCCTCGGCCTGCGTGTCGAACATCAACGTGATGTGCCCGGGATAGTCGAGCAGGGCCACCCGCACCTCGCTGTCGATGAGAAGCGCGGCGTACAGCGACGTCAGGTCCGAGCACTGCCCGGTTTTGCGCGCCAGGGTCTCGCGCGGATACTGCGTGTAGTCGACCGGGAAGTTCGGGTCGTCGTGCGCGGTCTCGAAAGGGTTGGCCGGGTTGGCCGCGAAGCGCACGCCGGAGGCGGCCAGCACGTCCCAGACACGCAGCGCCTTGACCACGTTCGGATTCAGCGCCGCCGCCAGGCGGTTCTTGAAGTCCGCCGTCACCGCGGGTTTCAGATTTTTGATCGGCTCGTCTTTGTAGGTGATGAAGTCCGCGAGCTTGCGCGGATCGTCCCAGGTGATCGCGTTGCGCGAATAGAGCCGCAGGGGCTGGGTCAAAGTCGCCGTCCGATTTTCCCCGCGCTGGAAGTAGCTCAACGCGAATTCGGCCTGGATCGGCGTGTCCTCGGTGACCTCCAAAACCTTGTTGTTGAGCGTGGCGATGAGCGGAATGCGCACGGTCTGGCGCGGCGAAAGCTTCCTGATCTCCGTGTCGAAGCCGAAATCCATGTAGTCCTTGAGCTTGAAGGTGACCTTCACGTTCAGGAACGGCACGTTGAGATTATTGGTGACGGACACCTCTCCGACCGGGTGGCGCAGATACCATTTGTATTTCGCCGCGAAGATGCCGCCGAGCGTCACCGAGGAAATTTCCACCGGCGCGCGGTTGAGGCCGGCAGGGACGTACGTCTCGACCGGCCGACTCCACGGCCCGACGTCGCCCGTCTTGGCCGCGGTCGCGACGCGATACCAGTAGCGCGCGTCGGGCGACACGTCCGAGTCCTGGTAGCGCGGCTCCTTGGGCGACGCGACGGGCGCAAACGGACCGCCCGCGACGCTGGCCCGGAACACACGGTAGCCGTCCGCCCAAGGATCGTCGACCGCCTGCCACTCCAGAGACGCGACGCCGTCCTTGGTCGAGCTGGACACGCCCACCGGCGCGCCTAACTGCGGGTGCAGGTCGTAGGAGACGATGCTATTCTTGCCCGCGTCGGCCACGAACAGCTTGTCCGCGCCGATGGCGACCGCGACCGGATCTTGAAGCTCGCGTTTTCCTTTTCCGCCCGCGAACAAATCGGTCAGCCACTGCCCGTCGCGCGTGTAGACGCTGACGCGCTTGAGCGCCTCGTCCAGGGTGTAGAGATAGTTGCGGCCGTCGAAGGCGATCGAGACCGGCGCTTCGAATTGCCCCGGGCCGTCGCCGCGCTCGCCCCACGTCGCCAACAGCGCGCCGGACGGCTCGCACTTGAACACGCGGCGCAGGCCCTTATCGATGAAATAGAGGAAGCCCGCCCGGTCCCAGGCGACCGCGACCGGCTCCTGAAGCTCATAGTTGCCGACTTTCGGACCGACGGCGAACAGGAACACGCCGTCGGGGCCGAAGGCGTCGATGCGCCGGTTGCCCGTGTCGGCGGCGTAGATCGTGCCGTCGTCGTTGATCGCCACGCCGGCGGGCGCGCGCACGCGCCCCTCCTTGCTGCGGCTGTCGAAGAAACCGTCCGCCTCGCCCACGTTCGACTGCCAATTCCCGTCCAACGTGAAGCGCTGAAGGCGATCGCCGCCCGCGTCGGCCGCGATGAAGCCCAGCTTCGCGCTGGCCGCCATGCCGCCGACGGCCCGCGTGACGTCGCCGCCCTTGCCCTTGGCTTTTCCGAAGGCCGCCTTCCGCTTCCCATCGGGACCGATCAGCGCGAAAGGCCCGTCCTTCGGCAGATAGGCGTAGAGCGAGTCGCCGAAAGCCGCCAGACGCGTCGCGGCGTAACTCCAAGCCGCCGCGGGACCGGACACGGACATCTTCGTGCGCGCGTCAAGAGGCAGCGGCGTCGTTTTGAGCTTGTTGGTCAGCACCAGCCGCCACAGGCGATCATTGCCCGTGTCGAGGATGATCAAGGTGCCGTCCGGCTCCACGGCCAGGCCCTCGGCCCGGCGGAACTGCCCGGGACCGGAACCGACCGAGCCCACGCCCTTGCCCAACAGCTGGCCGTCGAATTGCTCCAGCACCTTGCCGTGACGGCCGTCGAGCGAGTAGAGAAAACCGTAGGCGTCGACGGCGATGTCGCGGCCGGACAGCGGATACTGCTTGGAGAATTGGGCCGCCGCGTCGAACTTCTGCACGCGGTCGTTGCCTTCGTCCAGCACATACAGATCGTCGGAAGGATCGACGGCGACGCGCGTCGGCGACTTGAACTGGCCCGGCAATTTTCCGGAACGGCCGAGCATGAACAAAAGAATGCCCTGGCGCGTGAAGACCTGGACGCGGTCGTTGCCGGTGTCGGCCACGAAGATGCGCCCGTCGGCGCCGATGGCCGCCGAGCGCGGACCGTCCAGATGACCCGGCTCGGAGCCGCTCTCGCCGAACGCGTCCAAGAATTTCCCGTCGCGGTCGAAGATCTGCACGCGGTCGTTGCCGGTGTCGGCGACGTAGACGTCGCCGTTGGGCCCCAGGGCCACGCCCTGCGGTTTGCGAAACTGCCCCGGGGCGGTGCCTGCGCCGCCCACGGCCTTGACGAGCGCTCCGTCCGCGCCCAGGATGAACATTTGATTCTTGCGCCGGTCGAGAACGTAGATGCGATCCCCGGAGGACGCCGCGGCCGTCGGCTGCTCCATGCCCGCGACCTTGAGAGGCGGTTCGACGAACCGCGCCGTGTCGAAGGCCTCCGCCCGCACGGACCACAGCAGCGCCGCAACCAGCAGACCCCCCAAGCGCTTCATGATTGCACGGCCTCCTTTATCATCGTACGGACGAGCGCCGGGTTCGCCTTGCCCTGCGAGAGCTTCATCACCGCGCCCACCAAAGAGCCGATCGCGGCCTCTTTGCCGCCCTTCAGGTCGGCGGCCGCCTTCGCGTTGGCCGAGAGCGCCTGGCGCACCCAGTCGCGCACCTGGCCGTCGTCGGAGACCTGCGCCAGGCCCAGTTCCGCGACGAGGGTGCGCGGGTCCGTCCCGGTCTCCCAGACGCGCGCGAAGACGTCCTTGGCGCCCTTGCTCGACAAGGTTCCCGCGGCCACCAACTCCGCCAGCCGCCCCAGGTGCTCCGGGGCGAACGGCGCGTCGGCGGCCGTCTTGTTCTCCGCGTTGAGCCGGGCCAGCAGTTCGGTCGCCATCAAATTAGCGACGGTCTTGACCGCGCCCTTGGGTGCCGCGGCCGCCGCTTTTTCAAAAAAATCAGCCAGCGCGCGGTCGCCGGTCAGGACGTCGGCGTCGTAGGCCGACAGTCCCAGCTGCCCGGTGAAGCGCGCCCGCTTGACCGCCGGAAGCTCCGGCAGTTCGGCTTTGACGCGCGCGACGAAGGCGTCGTCGGCGACGAGCGGCGGCAGGTCCGGGTCCGGGAAATAGCGGTAGTCGTGCGCGTCTTCCTTGGAGCGCATCGAGCGCGTCTCCTGCTTGGCCGCGTCCCACAGCCGCGTCTCCTGCGTCACGCGCCCGCCCGATTCCACGAGCGCGACCTGGCGGCGGAACTCAAAATCGATCGCATCCTTGACGTTCTTGAACGAGTTCAGGTTCTTGATCTCGGCACGCGTGCCGAATTTTTCCGCGCCGACGGGGCGCACGGACACGTTGGCGTCGCAGCGCATCTCGCCTTTCTCCATGTCGCAGCGCGAGGCGCCGACATATTGGATGACTTCCTTGAGCGCGGAAAGATAGGCGTAGGCCTCGTCGGAGGAGCGCACGTCGGGCTCGCTGACGATCTCGATGAGCGGCACGCCCGCGCGGTTGAGGTCCACGAGCGAGCCGTCGAGCTTCAGCGCCCCCATCTCGTGCAGGAGCTTGCCCGCATCCTCCTCCATGTGGATGCGCGTGATGCCGATGCGCTTGACCGCGCCGCCGACGGAGATGTCCAATCCGCCGTGCTGCGAGTACGGCCGGTCGTATTGGGATATCTGGTAGGCCTTGGGCAGGTCGGGATAGAAATAGTTCTTGCGCGCGAAAACCGAAATCCGGTTGAGCCGAAGGCCGAGCGCGAGCGCCGCCTGGAACGCCAGCTCCACCGCCCGGCCGTTGAGCACCGGCAGGGAGCCCGGCTGGGCCGTGCACACCGGGCAAATCCGGCTGTTCGGCGCGGCCCCGAAGCCGTCGGTGCCGCAACCGCAGAACAGCTTGGTCCTTGTCGCCAGCTGGCAGTGCACTTCAAGTCCGGCCACGAGCTCGTAGCGTGTCATCCGTCGCCCCCGGGGCGCCTAAGACGACTTAGTGTGCCCCTTTTTTTATTTTTTCGCCAGCCCAAGACAGGCACAGGCACGTTCGGCGCCGGTTCCCCGCCCCTCTTCACGACCTACTCTTTGAAGACCGGGAACGGGCGCGCGGCCTCGAAGGCGCTCGCGGCCGACAGGAGCTTCGCTTCGCAGAACACGTCGGAGATGAGCTGAAGCCCCAGCGGCAGTCCGCCCGCGGTCCGGCCGCACGGGATCGACAGCGAGGCGTTGCCGGCCAGGTTCGAGGGAATCGTGAAAACGTCGGACAGATACATCGCCACCGGATCCTCGGTCTTCTCGCCGAAGCGGAACGGCGGCGTCGGGGTCGTCGGGCAGGCGATGAGGTCCACTTCCGAAAAGGCTTCCTTGAAATCCCCGGCCATCAGCGTGCGCACGCGCTGGGCCTTCGCGTAATAGGCGTCGTAGTAACCCGAGGACAGCGCGTAGGTGCCCAGCATGATGCGGCGCTTGACTTCAGGTCCGAAGCCGCCGCCGCGCGTCAGTTCGTAGGACTCCTCCAGCGTCTTGGCTGAGCGGTCGGATGCGCCATAGCGCACGCCGTCGAAGCGCGCGAGATTGGCCGACGCTTCCGAGGGTGCTAGGATGTAGTAGGTCGAGACCGCGTATTTCGTGTGCGGCAAGCTCACGTCCTTGACCGTCGCGCCCAGGCCGCGCAGGACCTCCACGGCCGCGCGCGTGGCCGCCTCCACCTCCGGGTCGATACCGGCGATGAAGTATTCGCGCGGCAGGCCCACGCGCAGGCCCTTGAGATCCTTCGGGACCGGCAGCGCCGCGGGCGGCGGCTCGCGGCGCGCGGAGGTGGCGTCCATGGGATCGCGGCCGCCGATCACCGACAGCGCCAGCGCCGCGTCCGCCACGGTGCGCGAGAACGGGCCGACCTGATCCAACGAGGAGGCGAACGCGACCAGGCCGTAGCGCGAGACGCGGCCGTAGGTGGGCTTGAGCCCGACCACGCCGCAGAACGCGGCGGGCTGACGAATGGAGCCGCCGGTGTCGGAGCCCAGCGCCAGCGGGACCATGCGCGCCGCGACCGCCGCCGCCGAGCCGCCCGAGGAGCCGCCGGGCACGCGCGCCGGGTCCCAGGGGTTCGTCGTTTTCTGGAAGGCCGAATTTTCCGTCGAGGAACCCATCGCGAACTCGTCGAGGTTGGTCTTGCCGACGAGCACCGCGTCGGCGGCCTTCAGCCGCGCGACGGCGGTCGCGTCGTAGGCCGCGACATGCCCCTTTAAAATTTTGGACGCGCAGGTGGTCTCCACCCCTTCGACCTGCAGGTTGTCCTTGATGGCGACCGGCACGCCGGCCAGCGCGCCCAGCGTGCCGCCCTTGCGCCGCTTCTCGTCGACGGCGCGCGCCTGCGCAAGCGCCAGATCCTTGGTCACCAACAGAAACGCCTTCACGGTCGGCTCCAACCGCTCCAGGCGCGCGAAGTGCGCCCGCGCGACGGCCTCGGCGCTGGCTTCACCGGCCCGCACCATCGCGGCCAGACGCACCGCGGAAAGCTCGGTCAGGTCGGTGCTCATTGGATGTACTGGGACTCCTCTTGGCCCGTGCGGCGCTCCGGCGGCGCGGGTTTGTCGGCTTGAGCGGCGCGCACACGCGGCGCGGCCTGAGGCGGCGCATCCGATGCCGTCGGCGCGGGCGTCGGCACGGGCGCTGGCGCGGGCGCCGCGGGAGCGCCCGTCAAAGCGTCGATCGCAGACTGAATCTTGTCGCGGTGCGCGGGGTCCAACTCCAGCGCCTTGCGCAGGTCGGCCACCGCGCCGTCGCGATCGCCCAGCTTGGCGCGCGCCAAGCCGCGGTTCGAATACGCCAACCCGTTGCGCGGGTCCAGAGAGATGACCTTCGTCAGGTCATCGGCGGCGCCTTGGTAGTCGCCGATGAGAAAGCGCACGTTGCTGCGTAAATAGGCGGCGTCCTCGTGATCCGGAACGGCGTCCAGGAAGGCGGTCAGCTCCTTGTCGGCCCCGGGAAAGTCCTTGAGGTCGCGCAGGGCCTTGCCGCGATGGTAATGCGCCCACGCGTATTTCGGGTTGACCGCCAGCAGGGCCGCGTAGTCGTCTGAGGCGCCGCGGAAATCCCCGAGGCGGCTCTTGACCGAACCGCGCAACAGCAGCGTCGCCGCGGAGTCCGCGTCCAGAGCGGCGGCGGCGTCCAGCGCCTGGAGCGAGCCTCGCAAATCGCCCTGCGCCGACAAAGCGCTGCCCTCGCCCAGCGGCGCGTCGACCAGCTTCGGGTCGGCTTGCGCCGCGGCGCGGAAATCCGCGAGCGCGCCCGCGTAGTCGCGCAGGATGAGGCGCGCCTTGCCGCGCGCCGCGCGGGAACGCGCGTCGTTGGGTTGCAAGGTCGCCGCCAACTCCGCGTCCTTGCGCGCGCCGTCCTGCTCACCCAGCGCCCAGCGGCACTCGGCGCGGTAGCCCGCGCCGGTCTTCCAGCCGGGAAACGCCTTCATCGCCGCGTTGAAGCCGTCGAGCGCGCGCAGCAAATCGAGACGCTGATAAGAACGGGTGGCCGCCGCGAGTTCCTGTTTGGCCTTCGCCCCGGGAACGGCGGCGCGCGCCTGCGCGGCCAGCAGAGCGACGGCGGCCGCGGCCCGGCGCAGTCGCGCCGCGTTCATTCGATCACCTTGCGCACCTTGAAATAGGGGCCGTCGCGGTCGGGCGCGTTTTCAAGCAGGCGCTCGCGCCCCGCAAACGGGCGCGGTTCGTCCTCGCGCGGAGCGTTGGCCGTTCCCAGCACGGATTCGGTCGGCGGGACGTTTTTTGTGTCCAGGCCGCCCAGTTCGGCCATCGCGTCCAGAATCTTGCCCAGTTGTCCGCCGAAGCGCGCGACTTCCTCGTCGCTCAGGCGCAAGCGGGCAAGCTTGGCGATGCGGCGCACGTCGGAATCGGAGACGCTCATGCGGGCTCCAGCGGCGCGTAGCGCGTGAGCAGCTTGGCCACGCGGCCGTCGTCGAAGCGCACGGTGACCTTCATCGTCTCTCCGGCGCCGGAGACGTCGGCGACCACGCCGCGGCCGAACGTGGGGTGCTTGACGCGTTGGCCGTTCTTGAAGCCCTTCACCGACGCGCGCAAGGACGGCGCGGACGCCAGCCCCGCGGGCGCTCCAGCGACCGGCGCCAAGGCCGGCGCGGTCGGCGCGAAGCGCGCAGCGCCCGGACGAGCCTCGCGCTGGGCGGAGCCGAAGAGCTTCGCTTCCAGAATGAAGCGGGACGGCAGATTCGCATACACCTGGCCGAACAGCCGCCGCGTGGCCGCGTAGGTCAGGCTCAGGCTTTCGCGCGCGCGCGTGATGCCGACGTAGCACAGCCGGCGCTCCTCTTCCAAATCCTCGGGCGTGGCGTTGCCGCCGCCGATAGGAAACAGCCCTTCCTCAAGGCCGGTCAGGAACACGACCGGATATTCCAGGCCCTTGGCCAAGTGCACGGTCATCAAGGTGACCGCGGGCACGCTCTCGTCGTAGCCGTCCAGATCGGTCTGCAAGGTGATGTCTTCCAGGTAGCGGCCCAGCTCGCTGGGCTGGCCGTCCAACTTGCGCCGGTCGTCGTATTCCTTGACCGCGTTGAGAAGCTCCTGCAGGTTGGCCAGGCGCCCCGCGGCCTCGGGATCGGTCTCCAGCTCGGACTCAAGCCAGGCCCAGTATCCGGTCGTTTCCAGGATCAGGGCCATCGCCCCGCCCGCGGGCATGGCCGCGGCGGTCTCGGTCAGCTTCACGAAGGTCTTCGTCATCTCCTCGATGGCGGCGTGCGCCTTCGGGCCCAGGCCCTCGATCTGGCCATGCGCCCAGAACGCGTCCCACAGCGTCAAGCCGTGGCGCGCCGCGTGCTCCTCGACCAGCTCCAGGCTCTTGGCGCCCAGCCCGCGCGGCGGGCAGTTGACGATGCGCGACAAGGACACCGAGTCGCCGCGATTGACCACCACGCGCGCGTAGGCCAGCGCGTCCTTGATCTCCTTGCGCTCGTAGAAGCGCACGGCGCCCACGATCTTATAGGCCATGCGCGCGCGGCGCAGGGCTTCTTCAAAGGAGCGCGACTGGGCGTTGGTGCGGTAGAACACCGCCACGTCCTTGAGCGAGCGTCCGCCCTCCACCTCGGTCTGGATGCGGCGCACCACCCACGACGCCTCCTCGGCCTCGTTGGGCAGCTCCTGCACGCGGATCTCGTCGCCGGCGGCGGCCTCGGTCCACAATTTCTTGGGCTTGCGCTGCTTGTTGTGGTGGATGACCAGGCCCGCGGCTTCCAGGATGCGCGCCGTGGAGCGGTAGTTGCGCTCCAGCGTCACGACCTTCGTGTTCGGGAAATCCCGCTCGAACTCCAGGATGTTGCGGATGTTGGCCCCGCGCCAGCTGTAGATCGACTGGTCGTCGTCGCCGACGACGCAGACGTTTTTATGCTTCGCCGCGAGCGTTTTCGTCAAGATGTACTGCGTGTGGTTCGTGTCCTGGTACTCGTCGACGAGCATGTGCGTGAAGGCGTTCTGCCACTTCTCGCGCAGCTCCGGATTGTCGCGCAGCACCTGGCAGGTCTTCAAAAGAAGGTCGCCGAAATCCAGCGCCCCGGCCTGGTCGAGCTTGCGCTGGTAGACCTTGTAGATTTTCGCGGCGGTCTGGCGCGACTGGTCGATGGACGTCATCGCGTGAATCTCGTAGGAGCCCGCGTCGAGCAGATCGTCCTTGGCGCGCGAGATCAGGCTCACGTAGAGGCCAGCCTTGCTCTTCTGATCCTCAAGGCCCAGCTCTTTCATGGATTCGACGATCAGCTTCTTCTGGTCCGACGCGTCGTAGATCGTAAAAAAGCGCGGCAGGCCGAGCGCGGCGTGGTTCTCGCGGATGAAGCGCGCGCCGAACGCGTGGAACGTGAACACCCACACGCGCGCGCCGAAGCCCGGCGAGAGTTCCTCGATGCGCTTGCGCATCTCCGCGGCCGCCTTGTTGGTGAACGTGACCGCCAGGATCTTCTCCGGCGGCACGCCGGTCTCGATGAGGCGCGCCACGCGGTAGGTGATGACGCGCGTCTTGCCCGTGCCGGCACCCGCCAGCACCAACAGCGGACCGTCGAGCTGCGTGGCGCCGGCACGTTGTTCAGGGTTGAGCTTGTCGAGGTCGACGGGCATGGTGTGTTTCGCCGACGCAGCGGCGCTCCGGGGATTCTACAAAAATGCCGGCCGCGACGACGTCGCCGATCACGCCCCGCCGGATGGAAGTGCTGGCGCGCCGCCCCTTGACAGGGACTTGCACGTCGGTTATTATTTAACTTAATGGTTAACAGTCAAGAGCATTCCCTCGACCTCGCGTTCGGCGCGCTGGCGCACCCCATCCGCCGCGGGATCCTGGCGCGGCTGTCTTCCGGAGAGGCGTCGGTCGCGGAGCTGGCCAAGCCCTTTCGGGTTTCGGCGCCGGCCATCACCAAGCACATGCGCGTGCTAGAGGACGCCGGTCTGCTGTCGCGCCGCAAGGAAGGCCGCCGCCACCGCTGCCGGCTGGAGGAGCGGCGCCTGAAAGAAGCCGAGCTCTGGATCGAACGGCAGCGGGCGTTCTGGAACGACCGCCTCGACGCGCTGGAACGCTATTTGAAGGAAGACGCCGGGCGCGCGAACGCCAACAGGAGAATCCGATGAAGAAAAATGTGCCCGCGAATGCAGCCTCGGACCGGGAGATCGTGATCGTACGCGTGATCGACGCGCCGCGCGAGCGCGTCTGGCGCGCGTTCGCCGACGCCGACGAGATCGCGAAGTGGTGGGGGCCGTACGGATTTTCCGACCGGACCCAGGAGCGCGAGTTCCGACCGGGCGGAACCTGGCGCCACGTGATGATAGGTCCCGACGGCGCCGAGTACCTGAACCTGGCTCGCTTCGAGGAGATCGTCGAGCCGGAGCGCATCGTCTACACGAACGGCGGAGGCAAAAAGGATGGTCCCGGGACGCACTTCCGCCAAACCTGGGAGTTCAAGGACCTCGGCGAGAAAACCGAACTGACCCTGCGCCTGGTCTTCGACACGCGCGCGGAGCGCGACTTCGTCGTCAAGGAATTCGGCGCGATCGAGGGCGGCCGGCAGACCCTGACGCGGCTCAACGCGCACGCGACCGGGGCCTTCGCCCTGTTCCGCCTCGTTGACGCGCCGCGCGAGCGCGTGTGGCGGGCGTGGACCCGGCCCGAGCAGCTGGAGAAATGGTTCGGCCCGAAAGGCGCCCAGACCAAGACTCTGTCGACCGAGATGGAGTTGAAGCCCGGCGGCGTCTATCACCACGGCATGCGCATGGACGGCCGGGAGATGTGGGGCCGATGGACGTTCCGCGAGGTGGATCCTCCCGCGCGGCTCGCGTGGGTCAACTGCTTCTCGGACGCGAGGGGCGCAATCACCCGCCATCCGATGAGCCCGCTTTGGCCGCTGGAGCTCCTGACGACGGTCACGCTCCAAGACTTCGGACCGAAGACCTTGATCGCGTTGTTCTGGGAGCCGCTCGGCGCCAACGCCGAGGAACTCAAGACCTTCCGCGACGCCGCCGCCGGCATGCGCCAGGGCTGGGGCGGCACGTTCGAGCAGCTCGACGCTTATCTCAAGGAGAAAGAATGAAAGCCGACAAGACCATGTGGGCAGGCCGGGCGCTGACCGCGCTGACCACGATCCAAGGCATGGAACGGGTTTTTTCGCCGAAGGCGACAAGACGCGCGTGAAAGTCCGTCAAACCTTCTGCGTGATGACGCCGCAGACCGCCTGAGACAGCGAAGATGCTACGGGTAGACGCCCTGGGGCGTCACCGCGAGGACTTGCGGGACCAACGTAGCCGTCGTCGTGGGCAGCCAAAAACGAAACCACAAAGTGCGCGACTGTCCGGGAAGGATGCTGACGCCGTTCTGATTGCCCGCGTAATTGCCTCCAACCTGGGAAATGACCGTGTTCGTCGTCAGGTATGTCGAGAAGGCGGTCGCAAGAGGTTGGACCGAATTCCACAATCCCCATAAAACGACGGTCTCCACCCCCGAGGATGTGGATAAAATCCAAGGACTCGACGGTAAAGTCGCCGTCGACGCTCTGAGTTCGATCGTCGCCGGCCAATTGCCCACGTTGACGACGACCATGGAACTGACGGACACCGTCGATCGCGCGACGAACGGATCCATCGTCCCAAAATTGATCAAACCAGTGGAAATCGTGATCCGGAAATCCAGCGGCGGCAACGCCGAAAAATCGGGCGTTCCCGACCAGTTCAGCGCGCCGACCCGGAAGTAATAAGTGGCGTTGAACGCCAGACCCGAGACCGCCAGAGTGCTCAGCAGAACGTTGGCGGTCTGAGACGAATAGACGACGCCGCTGAAGTTGGCGGCGGTGGACGCCTGGAGAAGATAGCCCTCGGAGCTCATCGACGACGGCGCGACCGCCAGCGCCGCCCATCTCAGCGTCGCCGAATCCGCGGCGACCTCCAGCACCGCAGGCAAGTCCGGCTTCGGCGCCGACGCCAGCGTCGCCGTCGTGGATGGATTGGAGACGAAAGACGCGTCTCCCGCCGCGTCGAGAGTCCAGAGTCCCATGTAGTACGTCGTATTGCTCATCAGGCCGGACGCCGTGTAAAAAGAAGTCGTGCCTGGGATGACCGTCCGCGTCGACAGCTTGACGCCCGCCGAAGCCAGCGCCCAGGACGCGGGCGGCACGCTCGACAGTTGGATGAAATAGGTCGTGCCCGGCTGGAAGGCCCCGACCTCCCCGTCATAACCGGGAGAGCTCCACGTCCACGTGATCGCGCCCGTGGAAAAAGACGCGGTCGCCAGGTTGACCACCGTGCCCGGAAAGGATTCCAGGTTCATCTCGCCGGGAAATATCCGACTGCCCGCAAAAGACACCGTCCGGACCATGGGCTCGCCGACCGTGGAATTCAGCCGATACGACGTGAAATTCATCCCCGCCTGGCCGCCGCTGTCCACCGCCAACGGATGCAATCGGTCGACGGACGTATCGATCTCCGTCGCGGACGCAAACCCCGCCCCGAGGCACAGCAATGCCGAAACAACGACGGCGGCGTTTGCCCTCACTAGAATATGAAGGGACTAAGAAAGACAGTGACCGTCTGCCCCGGCGTCGTGGCGGCCGTCATCGCGAGACCGATGTTGCCGACTCCGCCGCCGCAATCGGCCTGGCCCTGGGGGTCGTCGGCATAGCCGAAGGTCACGTTGTCGGCCGCAAGATTATCGCCCACGTTGACCACGCCCGACACGGGGACCCCGGTCACGACGCCCTGCACCGCGACGTAGACCACGCCTCCGACCGCGGCGGAGGAGACCGACACGCCGAACGCGCCGAAGTCGCAGCCGGCGGCGGTGATGCCGACGGTACCCGGGCCGGTAAAAATCATCACTTGCTTGGGCAGGACCACGGTCGACGCGACGAACGGATACGCGACATAATTGTCGCCTCCCACGACCGGCGGCGCGAAAAAAACGCTCGTGCTGACCAATAGGCCTGGACCGGCGGGAACCCTCACTCGCCCGGAGATGCTCAAGTTGCTCTTGACGTTCACGTCGTTGAGCCCCGCAGTGCCGCCGAGCGTCACGGTGCCGGTGGCCACGAAGGGGCCGCCGACGGTGCCGCCCGCGACGTAAAACGTCGCGCCAGCCTGCAAGGTATTGCGAACCTGCACGTAATTCGTGTCGCCCGCGGGCAGGGGTAAGCCGACGGCGGCGGCCTCGAACGCGTACGGCACCGTGAGCAACGGCTCGCGCGGAGAACCCGTCTGAGCGCCCACGGTCACTTCCAGCCAGCGCGTCGGCGCGCCGAAAACCGCGGCGGGAATGGGCGTCGTCGTGCCGAGGACGACGGAAAAGACTCCGTTTGAAACCGGCACGGCGCTCTGAACCTCACTCCAAAGCGCCGCGCCTCCCGTCAATGCGGGGAATATCTTGAACGTGAAGCTGAACGTGCCGTTTCTCGGGTTATTGGCCATGTCCAAAAGCTTGCCCTGGAAGTTGATCTGCCCCGGCACGGCCGCGCGCGCCGCGGAAATCAACGCACAGCCGACAATAAATACGGCCATCCGACGAAGCACCGAAGGCCGGGCTCTCGGTAGGGGTATTTCGTTCAGCATGCGGCCGCCGCGGCACGGAACGCATACAACAGGTCCACATAATCCTTGACCATGCGCGACGCGCCGTATTTCGGCGCGACGGAGCGGATGGACTCCTTCATCAGCTTGGTCCAGCCGCGCGGGATCAGGTGCTCGTCGCGGTCGTAGTAGAGCGGGATGATCTTGCGCTCCAGCGTCTGATAAATGTCCTCGGCGTCGGCCTTGTCGGCCTCGGGACCGGAGCCGCGCCCGCCGGCCTCGCCGATGGGCCAGCCGTTGGCGCCGTTGTAGCCTTCCTCCCACCAGCCGTCCAGCACCGAGAAATTCGGGACGCCGTTGACGCCCGCCTTCTCGCCGGAGGTGCCGCAGGCCTCCAGCGGCGCCAGCGGATTGTTAAGCCACACGTCCACGCCCTGCACCAGGTAGCGCGCCAAATGCATGTCGTAGTCCTCGACGA
>JAJXVH010000142.1 GCA_021782205.1 bacterium
GCGCCGCCCGGACGCCGCGCGCGCGGCGTCGGCGCCGCCGGGCGCGCGCGCCGCGGAATGGCGGCGAATGCCAGCGCGGCCAGCAAAAAGCCCGCGGGCACGGCGGCGTGCACGAACAAGCCCGCGCCGTGCAGAAGTGCGGCTCCCAGCAGAAGCGGCCCCGCCGCCGCGCCGATATCGAAAGCCAATTCATAGCGCGCGTTGATCCGGTCCAACGCCGCGCCGTCGCGTCCCGCGAGTTCCAGCGGCAGAGCGTGGACGGCCGTGTCCGACAGGCCGCGCGCGAGCGCGTCCAACGTGTAGGCCGCCATCGCGGCGCTTAAAGTCAGGCCGCCTCTCGCCCAAAGTAGAGGGATCAAAGCGAGGCTGCCCCCGCGCAGGACCGTCGCGGCGATCAGCAGACGGCGCGCGCCGAACCGGTCGGCGGGCCAGCCCGCGGCCAGAGAGCCGCCCATGTGCACCGCCGTGTCGAACGCGGAAAAAAACGCCGCGGTTCCCAGAGAGCCTCCCGCCAGCCGCGCGATCAAGAGCGGCTGGGCCAGATGAAGCGCGCCGTTGACCGTCTGTTCCAGCAGAACGCCGCCCAAGAAGCCCGCCGGAGCCGCCGCGGACGCCGCGTCGGCGGCCGCCGTCGCCGCGCGCGGGGTGAGTTCGAGCGCCAGGCTCATGCCGCCTCGAGCGCGCGCGGCGGCCAGGACTCCTTGCGCGCATAGACGCGCCGCGCCGGCACGCTCACCAGGCGGCGCTCGGGCAGGATCAGCGCGGTCAGCGCGCCGCCGTAGACGCAGCCCGTGTCCAGGCCGCAGGCGTTGGGACGCACCACCGGCTGCGGACGCGCCCAATGACCGAACACGACCAGCCGCTCGTCTTCATAGCGCTCGTACCACGGCTCGCCGGTGTCCTTGAGGCGGCGCAGGCCGGTCAGCGCCACGTCGGACTGGCGCGCGAGCGCGCGGCGCGGATCGAAGCCCGCGTGGACAACCAAAAGGTCCAGCTCGTCGATCATCAGCGGCCAGCTTGAGACGAAACGCATCGCGGGCTCGTAAAGTTCATCGAGCTGGCGCACGGTCTCCAGGTCGTAGGGCTTGACGTCGGGCAGGACGCCGCGCCGTCGGCAGTTGAGAAACCGCAGCTCGTGGTTGCCCAGCACGCACTCCAGGTTCGGCGCGCGCATGGCCCACTCCAGCACGCCGCGGCTGTCGGGGCCCTTGCAGAGAAGGTCGCCGACGCTGATGAGGCGATCTCCCGCCGCGGCGCGCGTCGCACGCAGAAGGTCGCGCAGTTCCGCCGAACAGCCGTGCACGTCGCCGATGATGATCGTGCGCCGGGCCGCGGGCTTATTCCTCATCGCCGCCCTCGCTGGGAGTCAGCCCTTCACGCGCCATTTTTTTAAGGTAGCGCGCGTGAGCGGCCAGGAGTTCGTCGCGGATCGCCGCACCCGCCGCGACCAGCGCGTCGAAGTGCTCATCCAAATGCCGCTCCACGTCCTCGGCCGTCGCCCCGTCCTGAAGGGTCAGGCGGTGCGCGCGACCCAGTTGGGTGCCGACCGCGTAGGCCAGGTCGGCCTGGGACTCCAGGTTCAGCATCTTCTTGATCTTGGCGTTGAGCGGGTCGATGCGGCGCACGTCGTATTCGACGCCGTCCAGGACCGCCTCACCGGCGCCCGGCGCCCAGCCCGGGGCGTAGACGTCGGCGGCCGTGTGCATGCGCTCGATCTCGCTCGCGTATGGGTTCTTGAACCATTCGGTGTCCGGGTCGGCGCGCACCTGCTTGATATTGAGGAGGATGCGGTCGCGTCCGGATTTCGGATCGCGCGGCGCCAGGACTACCAGGAAGAGGCCGCGAAAACCCATCGAGCCCTGGCCGCGGCCGGCCTCCTCGATCTTGTAATCGGACAGCATGGCGCCGCCGAGACTGCGGTCGTAGCCCTGGACCAACGCGACCACGTCCGGGTTGTCGATGGGCAGGGGGTTCTCGCGCATCTCCGCGGCCCACTTGCCGCCCGCTTTGAGGTAGGCGTCGACGCGACCCTCGTTCGGGCCCGCTTCGACATCCTTCAGAATGCGCGCCTCGGAAAACGGCCGGTCCGGATGGCGCAGGCCGTGGAGGTAGCCCTTCTTGAGCTGCTTCAAGACGGACTTGTCCAGCAGGTCCTCGTCGGGCTTCTTGCGGCGCAGGGACAAGGACACCATCAGCCGCAGCAGGTCCCAGGCGTAGGGCCCCACGCGGGAGCGGTCGAAGTCCACCATCGCGGCCCCGTGGCTGGACTTGGCGTAGTTGTCGACGTGCGGCGAGCCGTGCAGGAGCGCGCGCGGCATCGCGGACGCGTCCATCAGCTGCACGAAACGCTCCTGCATGGGCAGGAGCATGTTGCGGAAGTAGAAGTGCGCGCCGCGCTTCTCCTTCATGTAGTTGCGGCGGATGTTGTCGGCGTCGCCCGCCGGGTCCTTGTCGAAGAGGTTGCCGCTCTTGGCTTGGTCGCGGCGGCGAAACGACGAGAGCGCTCCCAGCGCGCCGAACGCGGCCTTCAGCGTCGCCGCCGTCACCGTGTCGCGGTCCTTGGCCGCGTCGATCATGCGGAAGCCGAAGCGGCGGGCCTGGGCGTCGTAGCGCGCGGCCACGCGCGTCTGGAACTGGCGGAAGTTCTCCAAGTCGTCGGAGGAGAAGTTCTGGTCGCGGCCCACGGCGTAGAAATTCTGGCCCAGGACCTTGCCCGCGGCGTCCTCGTCGAAGTCCTCGGACAGGCCGGGCTTGCCCTGCGCGCGCGCCAGCACGCGATCAATCGCGGTGGACGTGGGCAGACGGAAGTAGAGCGTCAAGTCGGGCTTCAGCGCGGACTTATAGAGGCCGTCAAGCCACTTCGGCTCGTTGCCGCGCACCTGGTCGCGCGCCAGCGCGGTGTAGAACCAGCGGTCGGCCAGGACCACGGAGCCCGCGCGCAAGGCGGGAATGATGGTCTTGTCCAGACGGTCGGCCAGGTCGGCGGCGTTCATCAGCGCGAAGGTGCGCGCGTCCAGTGCCCGCGCCTTCTTGGCTTTTTTAACGGCCTCCGACACCAGGTCCGAGGAGTTCCAGCTCGTGGAGACCACATCCACGCCGCGCGCCTCCAGCTCTTCTTTGAGCCGCTCCATCTGCGTGGATTTTCCCGAGCCGTCCAAGCCTTCAACGACGATCAGCCGGCCCGGAAGCCCGTGAACCGGAGACAGGCGCGGCGCGCCGGCCGCCGGCAGGACGCCCAGCGCCGCCGCCAGGCCCAGGCGGCGCGCGGGCGCCGTCAACGGCGCGGTCAAGCGGCGCGCGACGAACGCCAGGAGAAGCGCCGCGACGCCCAAGCCCGCCGCGACCAACCGGAAGGACTGCGCCGGGACGAACGCGGCGGAGAACGCCAGCCCGGCCAGCAGGCGCAGGCCCAGCCCGCTGACGTTGGCCGCGAAGCGCGCCGGTCCCATGGCCGCGCCGGAGCGGCCGGGCGGCGCGCGCAGTTGAATGGCGGCGCTGAGCGCCAGGCGCGCGGCCACGTTGGCCGCGGCGAAGAGCATTATTCCCGCCGCCGCCGCGGCGAAGCTGCCGGGCAGGAACGCCGCCGCGAAGGCCGCAGCACCCATGGCGCCGCCGGTCAGCCACGTCCGCGCGGCCACGCTCCTCCCGAAGCGGCCGTAGGCCAGCGCGCCCAGCAGGCCGCCCACGCCGAACATCCCGGTCAGCCAGCCCGCGGCGGCGTCGCTGTGCAAAATTTGCGTCGCGAACACGGCGGGAAGAAGTCCTTTGAGAGGATACAAGGTGAGCAGGGCCGCCGCGGCCAGAGCCCAGCGCGTCCAGCCGGCGTCCGTCGTCGACGCGGCCGGCGCCGTCGTCGGCGCGTCCGATGCCGCGGCGGCGCGCGTGACGCGGGGAATGCCCACGTAGGCCGTCGTCACCAGCGCGAAGACGGCCGGCGCCAGCCACAGCGCGGCCGGCGCGGCCACGCCGCCCAAACCCGCGATCAAAGCGCCCGCGACGAACGGTCCCGCCACGCCGCCGGCCTCCAAGAAAAGCTGATTCTTGGCCAGGATCGTCTTGAGCAAGCCCTCCTGCCCCGACGACAGCTCCACCGGCAAGGTGCTGCGCGCCGTGTCGGCAAGGCCCCGGCACAAGCTTTCCACCACGTAGGCCGACACCACGGCGGGAAGGCTGAGCCCGCCGGCGGCGGCGAGAATGGGCAAGGACAGCACCGCCGTGCCGCGCGCCAGCGTGCTGACGATCAGCACGCTCTTGGCGCCCCAGCGGTCCGTCATGCGCCCGCCGATCAAGGTCCCGGCCGCGTCCAGCGCGGAACCCAGCGCCAGCAGATACGCCGTCGGCGCGGCCGCACCGGTCATCTTAAGGAACAAGAGCGGCATGGTCACCTGCTGGGAATTGCTGGCCAGTTGGGCCAAGAACGCCCCGGACAAGTAGCCGCGCAGGCGCGGCGCGCGCGGCGCCGGAGAGGGGGGAAGCGCGTGAGTTCCGGCGGCGGACGACGCCGCCGCGGACAGGCGCGGCGCGAAACCCGCGTCAAGCCGTACGACCGCCGGCGCGGACGCGTCGAAACCCGCGCGCCGGCGCAGGCCGTCGAACAGCCGCGCGGCGGCGGACGCGGCCGCTTCG
>JAJXVH010000040.1 GCA_021782205.1 bacterium
GCGCGCTGTCGCTGGATGAAAAGTTCTCCAAGCTCTGCGGCTCCTACCAGTTCGCCCTTTCGGAGCACGGCCTGGACGACGCGCGGCTGAAAAGCCGCATCCACGACCTCGTCCGGGCCTGACGGCGTAGCGGCGTCGGTGAGTTCAAGTAGTAAGTGCAACACCTGAGGCAAAGGCTTCGCTGGGTGTTTTGAAGTTTAGGACCTTTTTGGGTCTATCATTGAGCCACTTCTCGACCGAACGGATTTTGTCGTCAGGAAGATGGTCCAAATTGGTTCGCTTGGGAATGAAACGGCGGATCAGGCCATTCGTGTTCTCAACCTGGCCTTTTTCCCAGCTGTGATACGGCTGGCAAAACCAAGAACGCATGCCCAGTCGTTCGTTGAGAATCAAATGCTCCGCGTTCTCCGTGCCGTTGTCGTAAGTCACTGAACGGCGCAAAGACGCAGGCAGTGGTGCCCAGGGACTGGCCGCGTTTATCGAGGAGCACCCCGGCTATCGCGCGATCCTGGTCAGCCGCGAACCGCGCGCGAGACGAGTCACCCTCGACCGCGGCAAGACGGTCGACATTCTCCCCTGGAAGCACTTCCTCGACGAATTGTGGGGCGGCAAGATCATCGGCGGTCGCCGCAGAGCCGCGTTTCCAAGAAAAACAGATTAGTAGGCTGACCTACTAATCTGTAAAATGCCTTCGCTATTTCGTAGCGCGCGAACTTCTTCGGTGCCTGTCCGGGCCGCCGCGTGGCTGAAAGGATGAATCACCAGCGCGTCGCTTTTTAGAGCATACTATACGTAATAATTACGGTATCCATGCATGGCCACAAGGCTCCATCGCCATAATGACTCGTCCGAGCGCCTCTTTGAAATCGCGGAGGGGCAGGAGGGGTATTTCACCGCCAAACAAGCCGCGGCGGCGGGCTTCGACAAGAAGAACCACCACTACCACGTGCATTCGGGAAATTGGATCCGCGCGTGCCGAGGAGTCTATCGCCTCACAAAATTTCCTCTCGCGGAACATCCCGACATGATCACCTGGTCGCTTTGGTCTCGGGACCGGTCGGATCGCCCGCGGGGAGTCTATTCTCACGAAACCGCTCTGAGCGTCTACAAGCTGTCGGATCTCATGCCGGCGAAACTCCACATGACCGTGCCGCCTCAATTCCGCAGGACCGCCTCGATTCCTGGAGTGCTTGTCCTTCATCGCGGCAGACTCCACGATCAAGACATTGAAGCCATGCGGGGATTCCGCGTCACGCGGCCGCTCAAAGCGATCGCCGATCTCATCACGGCGGGATATCTCTCCGCCGATCATCTGCGACAGGCGGTGCGGCAAGCGGTTCAGCGCGGGCTGATCAGCCGGTCGAAGGTTTCGGCGGCGGCTCGAATACCGGATGAGGTGAAGAAAACGATCGAAGATTTCATGAAGGACGGCTGGTGACGAAGAAAAATAAATACGCCACCGGGACGGCGTTGCGCCGCGCTTTGGAGGACAGGCTCCGACGGATCTCTGAAACGGAAAAGCTTCCGATCGAGAGGCTCCGGCGCGAGGTCGCCTTCGACCGTCTCCTGGCCAGGCTCTTTGCGCAGGAGAGCGCTCCTTGGGTCCTCAAGGGCGGCTACGCGTTGGAACTGCGCATCAAGAAAGCCCGCGCGACCAGAGACATCGACATGACGCTGCGCAAGGCCTTGAGAAAAGACAGGCCTCGGAATGACGCCATACTCGAAGCCCTTGAGGAGGCCGCGGCGGCGGACTTGGCGGACTTCTTCGTTTTCGAGATCGGGCCGCTCACGAAGGATTTGGACGCGGCTCCATACGGAGGCGCGCGGTTTCCGGTCGAAGCGCGCATGGACGCCCGCACCTTCGCGGAGTTCCACGTCGACATCGGCGCCGGCGACGTCGTTATGGCTCCGTTCGATCAGACGGAAGGGCGCGATTGGTTGAAGTTCGCGGGGATACCCGCCGGAAAGTTCCCGACGATATCAAAGGAGCAGCACTTCGCGGAGAAACTTCATGCCTACACGCTCCCCCGGCCCTCGGTCAATTCCAGAGTCAGGGACATGGTCGACATGGTCCTGCTCATCACGTCCAGTCCGAAGCTGAACCTGCCGTTGGTCAAGAAATCCCTCGACGCGACCTTCAAGCGGAGAAGGACGCATGCGCGACCCGACGACCTCCAGGCTCCGCCGGCCGCATGGAAGCAGCCCTATGCCAACCTTGCGCGTCAGTGTGGCCTTCCTGAAGACCTGGAAGAAGCTTTCCGTATCGTGACCGACCACCTGAGGAACGGCAAGATCATCGACCGCCGCCGCGGCTCCAATCCATGAGCCGCTCCCCTTTGACCGCCGACCTGGACGAACTCCTGACCCAGGGCCGCGTCCCCTGGGAGGACCTGCGCGGCGCGCGCGTCTTCATCACCGGCGGCACCGGCTTCTTCGGCGCGTGGCTTTTGGAAAGCCTGCTCCACGCCGGGCGCGCGCTTCACCTCGACGTTCGCGCCACCGTCCTCACGCGAGACGCGCCGGCCTTTCTGGCCCGCCACCCACATCTGGACGGCGCGCCCGAGCTGACCTTCCATCGCGGCGACGTGCGCCGCTTCGATTTCCCCCCCGGACGCTTCACCCACGTCGTCCATGCCGCGGCCGCCGCCGACGCCGCGCTGAACCGCGAGCAGCCGGGTCTCATGCGCGACGTGATCATGACGGGCACGCGCCGCGCGCTGGAGTTCGCCGCGCGCGCCGGCGTCAAGAAATTCCTGTTCGTCAGCTCCGGCGCGGTCTACGGCCCGCGCGCGGCCGGCCAAGGTCCGGCGACGGAGGACTCCGCCGATTTCGACGTTCCCCTCCCCATCCCGGACGCCTACGCGCAGGGCAAGCGCGAGGCCGAGCGGCTCTGCGCGCAAGCCGCCGCGGAGGGCCTGGAGACGGTCGTCGCGCGCGGCTTCGCCTTCGTCGGTCCCCACCTGCCTCTCGACTCGCACTTCGCGATCGGCAATTTCATCCGCGACGCGCTGCGCGGCGGCCCCATCCGCGTGGCCGGCGACGGCTCGCCCTTGCGCTCCTATCTCTACGCCGCGGACCTCGCCGCCTGGCTCTGGACCGTTCTTCTGCGCGGCGCGCCCGGCCGGGCCTACAACGTCGGCTCCGAGCGCGCCCTGAGCATCGCCGACCTGGCGCGGCTCGTGCGCGACGAGCTGGCGCCCTCGGCCGAGGTGCTCGTCGCGCAGGCGCCGATTCCTGGCGAACCGGTGCGCGCCTACGTGCCGTCCACCGAAAGGGCGCGACGGGAACTCGGGCTTGAAGAGACCGTATCGCTGCAAGAAGCCGTGCGCCGCACCGCGGACTGGGCGCGCCGTTCGAACAGCACCATGCCCGCGTGACGAGCTTCCCAATGAAGAAGGCGACGATCTTTACTCACCCGATCCTGCTCAAGAACAAGCAGTTCGACTATAAAGACCCGTTCCGCAGCCCGAACGGAGACCTGTATCTTTTCCATCTTCTGCGGACGCGGCTGGCCGAGCATGGCTACGATCTAGGGACCCAGGACGTCCATCCTCCTGAAAACTCGGACTTTGTTCTCTTCAACGAAATGCCGACACGACGCGTGCCGACGCGCGGCGCGCGCTATCTTCTGCTGTTCGAATCGGAGGTGATCCGTCCGGACAACTGGGATCTTGCACGGCACCACGATTTCGACAGGATTTTCACCTGGAACGACGCCTTTCTTGATGGACGGAAGTACTTCAAGATCAACTTTACGCGCGATATGAAGAGCGTCCCGCCGGACGCTCCGGGAGAGCGGGACAAATTCTGCGTCGTGATCGCCGGAAACAAATATGTCCGGCCGCATCCTCTCGAGCTCTACTCGCGCCGGATCGAGGCGATCCGCTGGTTCGAACGGAATCATCCGGCGGATTTCGACCTCTATGGAATCGGCTGGGAGGCGCCGCTGACGCTAAAATCCATCGCGAAAGCGTTCCTGTACGGACGCCCCAGCTACATTTTTTCGCGCCGTTTCCCCTCCTATCACGGCGCGGTCCAGGACAAGATCGCGACGCTTCGCCGGTATAAATTCTCAATCTGCTTCGAGAACGCCCGCGGTATTCCGGGCTACATCACCGAGAAAATCATGGACTGCATCTTGGCCGGCTGTGTGCCCGTCTATTGGGGCGCCCCAAACATCGACGAGCACGTCCCCGCACGCGCGTTCGTCGATTTCCGGAACTTCAAGAGCTACGAGGAACTACACCGCTACTTGAAAGGGATGTCCGAGGGCGAGTACCGCGGCTATCGCGATGCTGCCGCTGAATTCACGACAAGCGCGCAGGCTCGTCGCTTCAGCAATGAGTTCTTCGCCGATCAGGTCCTGAACGCGATCCTCGAGGACCAGACGCGAATCGGTTCGCGATGAAAGCGCCGATGCGTCGCATCCGCGAAATGCTCACCGGGCCGACGGCCGTCAACAGCCTGGTCGTCGCGACCGGCAATGGCGTGTCCGCGCTTTCCGGCCTGGCCGCGACGGTCCTCGTCTCCCGCGCGATGGGGCCGTCGATCTACGGCGTATTCTCTCTGGCGCTGGGAGCCGCGACGACCGCGACGACGCTCATGGATTTCGGCCTCAACGAGGGGCTGCTGCGCCACGCGGCCCGGTCCGGAGCCGCCGGGGACATGAACGCGACCGGACGGTTCTTGAAAGCGTACGCCCAGCTCAAGACTTTGCTCTTCCTCGTCGTCTGCGCCGCCGGGCTGGGATTATCGAGCTGGCTGGCCGCGTACGTGCTCAAGTTCCCCTACCCGGCACTCCTGCGCTGGGCCATCGTCGGCGCACTGGGATTGAACCTGCTCACGTGCGGCCGCAATCTCTTGGAAGCGCGCCAGCGTTTTCTCGACGTCTCGATCGTCACCGCCGGAAGCGGCCTGCTTAAGCTCATCGCGATCGCGACGCTGTTCTGGCTCGGCCGTCTGACGCCGGCAAAGACGCTGATCGTCTACCTGTACCTTCCGGCCGCGGGCCTCGTCTATGCGCTGTGGCGGCTCCCTGATATCCCCTTGCGGCCGGACGGCCGCAGGAGTCTCGCGCCGGAACGCCGCGAGTTGATCGGGTTCGGCGCTTGGATCGGCTTCGTGTCGATCTGCGCGTCCATCGCGGGCTATCTCGACGTGACGCTGATCAACCGCTCCCTCGATCCGCGGGCGGTCGGGCTCTACTCCGCGGCCTACCGCTTCGCCTCGGTCTTCGTTGCGGCGAGCTTCCCGCTCGCCTCGGTCCTCAAGGCGCGCGCGTCGACGTTCTCGACCGTCGGCCGCCTCGAGGCCTACCTGGGAAAAGCTCGGATCATGGCCGTTCTGGCCGGATTCGGAGTGCTCGCCGTCTGGATCGCGGCGCCGCTGGTCGTGCACGTTTTCCTCGGGCCCGCGTACGAGGAGTCAATCCCGCTGCTGAGAATCCTCTCCATCGGGACGGCGCTCAGCTTCGCCTCCTCCCCTTTCATCATGGCCTTCTACGCGTTCGGACGCTCCCGCTCGCTGGCCATCCTCGGGCCGGTCAATCTCGGCGTCCTCTTCGCGGCGCTCCGGCTCTTGCTGCCGCGCTACGGCATCGCGGGCGCGGCCTGGGCCTTCTCCCTGACGCACGCCGCGGTCTTCGTCCTGCTGATTGTCCTCGTCCGCGTCGACCTCGCGCAGACCCACGAGGAAACCGCTGCGACGCCGAACGCGTGAGACTCGGGACGTCGACGCGAGCCGGTGCGATTCAGTTTTCGATGCGAATCCACGTTTCCGGAACCACGTCCTTGACCATGGTCGCCGGATCAACCACCCACCGTCTGGGTGCGATGACCGTCTGCCCAGCGTGGACGCAAAGCCACGCGCCCCACCAACTGAAGCTGCTGTTTGCGGTTATGTGGTGCGAGCAGGCCTTCATGAGCATGAGTTCGGCCAAGGATTTATCGGGAGAATCGGCGTCCACATAGGTGACCGGGGAGGACCCCGCCCGAATATGATCGCGGCACCAGGCGATGTCGTCTGAAAAGATGAAGAACTGGGCGTCAGGAAATTGCGCCCTCATTTTGCCCATCGCTTCCTCGTAATAACGTAGAGAGCACTGCCCGTGAAACCGGGCGGCCTTGGGATTCGAAACGTAGTCGCCGCGGCGGACGTGGACCGAGACGGGCCTCGGGCTCTTTCGGATGTCCCGCAGGATCGCCTGCGGCGCGGGAGACAGCGGCGCACGCAGCTCCAACTCGCTCAAAAGTTCGGAGCGAATCGGCTTGAAGTACTTTTCGGACTGCCAATAACCGACGAGCAGCGCGGGTGGCGCGAGGTAAAAAATATCTTCGTCAAAAACGAACGCGCCGTGCTTCTCGCGATAAACAATCCCGTTGCCGGGCGTCCAGCGGTCGATCGCGCGCTGGATTTTCCGCAGAGCGCGGTTCTTCGAGTACGCGCCGCGCCCAAAAAGAGCGTGATCGGCGGCGGTCGCGACGCGGCCTTTGATCTTGAAGCGATCGAGTTGGAACTTCCAAGGCGTGGAATGGACGTCGTGCTCGAACGGCCTGACGTCGAAAACGGGCTCGGTTCCCCACCTCATCGCCAGGGCGCGAGCCGCGGCGTACTGGAAAAATTGATTTCCCAGGCCCCCGGTCATCTCGACTGCGATCGTCCGCGCGGAGCCGCTCATCGCAACCCCAGTCGCCCGAAACGAAGCTTGAACAACCACGCCTTGACGAAACCCGGCAGCGGTACGAAGGACAAGAGGCGGCAGGACGCGCCGACGCCGAGGATGCTTGTCCGGCCCAACCGCCCGGCGCACAGCGACCACGAAGCGCGGGAAAACACGTTGCGGGTCATGTCACGCGCGGCCGCGCGATCTCCCTGGAGTATGCCGTTGACGGCGCAACGGATCTCGTCCTTGAGGCGCAGATAGGCGTAGTTGTTTCGGTCCATGTCCGTCAGCAAGGCGTCGGCGCCCGCCTGAAGATGCCGGTCGACGACCAGGAACAGGTCGTTCAGCGTCGTCTTTTTTTTCAACGCTTCGTAGCTGTAGCCGTGGACGCTGAGGCGGTTGTAGATCAGCGGGTCGGGCAAGAACAGAATGGGGCGTTTCTGGAGCATGCGCAGGAAAGCGTCCAAGTCCGCGGCCTGAGGAATGCTGGCGTCGAAGAAACCGAGATCGTTCTTGAAGAAGGATGTTCGCGCCATCAGGCTTGGGGTCATGAAATAGCTCGCGTGTTTGAAAAGAAGCTGAAGACCTTCTTGATAACACAGCAGCCCCCGGTAGCGGGAGAAGATCTCTTCGGGAAGGCGCCGTTCGGACAGCACGCGGCCGCCCTCGTCGATGACGTAGGAATTCGTGAGGACGGCCCCCGCTTCAGGGCAAGACTCCAGCGCCCGAACTTCCCTCTCGACGATGTCCTCGCGGTAAACGTCATCGGCGAAGAGGAGGCTGGAGTAATCCCCCTCCGCCAGCTCGATGCAGCGCGTCCAGTTTTCGGCGTAGCCGACGTTCTTGTCGAACGTCGTCACGCGAAAGCGGGAGTCCCTCTTTGCGAAATCCGCCGCGATTCCGGCGGTACGGTCCTTGGACGCGTTGTCAACGACGGTCACGCGGAAATTCCGGTACGTCTGCCGCAAGATGGACTCCAGCGTCTCCGCCAGCGTCGCTTCGGAGTTGTAGCAGGGCACGCCAATGGAGACCAGGGGTTGCTCGCTCATGGAGGACGGTCGCTCATCCGCTCCGAATGACGGATTGTACAAAAAAGCGGCGTGCCGCGCAGACGCTTCCGCGGAGCGAGGAATCGGCCGCGGAAGATATGGTAAATTGCCGACGTGGGGCGATCATATGCCGCCCTCGAAGATATTCGCCGCGGCGGCACGGTCGGCCTCGTGCGAATGCGCGATCGCCGCGCCAGGGGGCTTTAAATCCAAGACGTCGTCATTCTGGCCAGCCTCGACTGGAACGCGGCTTGGCAGCGCCACCACGCCTTCGCCGCCCAATGGGCGCGCGCGGGAAACCGGGTTTTTTTCGTCGAAAACACGGGCATCTGCACCCCGCGGCCCCGGGACATCGGGCGCGTCTTCTCGCGGCTGCGCCGTGTCTCCGGAGTTGCGTCGGCACCGAGCCACGAACTCACGCCAGGCATCGAGGTCCTCGGACCGCTGGTCCTCCCGCCGACCTCGAAAGCGTTCAGACGGATCAACGGATCCCTCTTCGTCGCGCGCGCGACGACGGCCCTTCGCGCGAGGGGGCTCAAACCCGGACCGATCGTCTTCGCCTACCTGCCGACGAAGACGACGCTCCAGTTCCTCGACCGCCTCGCGCCGTCCGTCACGATCTACGACTGCGTCGACAATTTCTTCGGCCTAAAGGATCGCCCCCGGGATCTGGCCGCGACCGAGAAGGAACTCCTGGCGCGCTCGGCCCTGGTGCTCGCGACGTCCCCGACGATCCACCAGCGCCTCCAGCCGCTTCATCCGAACGTGAAGCTCCTCCACCACGGCGTCGCCTCCGATTACTTTCTGCCCCCGCGCCCCGCGGGACCGCACCGGCGCTTCGCCTATTTCGGCACGATCCGCGCGGATCTTGATTTCCCCGCGCTCCGAGCGCTCGCCGACGCCGGCTACGAGGTCGATCTGATCGGTCCAGTCAAGCAGAAGCCCGCGAATCTCGGCCGTGTGCGCCTGCGCGGCCCCGTCGCTCGCGCCTTCCTGCCGGACGCTCTCGCGCGCGTCGACGCTCTGCTGTTGCCGTACGTGGACGACGACTTCACCCATGGGATCGTGCCGGCCAAGATCTTCGAATGCCTCGCGACGGGCCGCCCCGTGATCTCCAGCCCTCTCCCCGCGCTGAAAGCGCTTCCCGAGTTCGAGGTGCTGCGCTACGCGCGGACGCCCGCGCAATGGGTGGCCTCCGCGCGCGCTCTCGATCAGGACGAAACCGGGGCCGCGCGCGCCGCGCGCGTGGCCGTCGCGCGCTCGCACTCGGAAGAGGCCGCCTTCTGCGACCTGCGCGCCGCCATCGACGCGGCGAGCCGGGACGCATCATGACCGTCTGCTCGGACGAGGCTCTTGAGAGCGCCCTTTATTGGGGTTTTCTAAACCAGAACATCCCGCAGCCGTAGTCAGAAGATTCCATGCGCGCGGGATCGATCTTCTCCCAGAATCGTTCCTCGTCGTCGACCGCCGAGAACTCCTCTAGCCGCAGCCCCGGGAACATGCCGATTATCTGTCCCGGGGAGTGGACGCGGTGGGCATTGAAGCACAGGCGCGGCCGCCCGACGGGAAGCGCGAAGAAAAGGCTCCCGCCAGGCGCGAGGACGCGGCTCAATTCCGCGGCCGCCTTCACCGTGCCGAGCGGATCCAAGGGATCGCCATAGCGGCCCAGGCCGATGTGCTCGGCCACGTGCAGACACGACAGCGAGCGGATGGAGCCGTCAGGGAACGGAAGCTCCAGAATACTTCCGGCAACTTCAGTGAGGCCGGAAAAATCGACCCCGAGAGGACGAATATCGATGAACGTCACCGGGACCGCGGCGCTCAATTGGCTGACAAACATCGCTTGACCGCCCACGTCGACGTGATTCGCCGGCTTGCCCGCGATGATGCGCCGCGCCGCCCAACCGCCCATGTAGAAATAGTGCGCGTCGAACGGCGTCGTGGACGTCCTATCGTGAAGTTGCGGGTAGAAGTTAATCAGGCGGATGGGTTCCGCCGAGGCCATCCGCGAGTAACGAACCCAATCGCCAAAAAACCACGGCAAGGCGCGAACGCCTCTGACAAACCAGCGCGGATCAAAAAACGGCCTCAGTGATCGATTGATCGTCTGTAGAATGCGGCGCAATTTTTTGCTCATCGTCTTTTTAGGTGCCCAGACTCTTAAAATGCACCCTAGCTATCGCCTGCCACGACGGTGCCCCGGGCGTCAAAAGGTGATGATACCTTTTACCTGCATAGGAATAACGTGCGGATTTTTCACCGGAGACGCGCAAGTCCGGAATGCTAGAATGGCGACTTGATACCGGAATTCCGACGTGCGGCCCTTCGCGCCGCCGCGCCCGCGCGCGTACCGACCCTCTTGCGCGGTTTGGGCTGGATTTCGATTCTATACGGCGCCGCCAAGGCCGCGACCCTGCTGACCCAGGTCGCCGCGGGACGCTGGCTGGGGCCGGCGGAGTTCGGCCGCGCGAACCTGGCGCTGGCGGCCGCGGCTTACCTCCAGATCGCGACGGTGCTGGGATTTCCCGTGGCGATCGCCAAGTTCCTGTCGGCCGAGACCGAGGAAGACGCCCGCGCCCGCCTGGTGGGCACGGCCTTGAGCCTCTTCGCTCTCTGGTCCATGTTTTGCCTGCCTCTGCTCTGGGCGGCGCGGGGCGCCATCGAACGTGTGCTCGGGCTTGACGACGCGCTGCTGGGCGCGGCCCTGCTGGTGGCCGCGGCCAATTCGATCTACGTCGTGGCCGCCAGCCCCCTGCTGGGCCTGAAGAATTTTTTCCGCCGGGGTCTGGCCGAGATCGTGTATGGATTTTTCACGCTGCCGACGCTGTTCGCCTTATCGGCCTTTCTAGGACGCGACTACCGCGCGCTGGTCTGGGCCATGACCACGGGGTTCGGCGCTGGCACCCTGTACGCGCTTTGGGCCCAACGCCGCTACCTCGCGGCGGCGTTCCAGCCGCGCGCGTTGGCCGACCTCTCCCGCTACGCGGGGCTGGCCTCACTGAACCTGCTGGCCGCGGCCTGCGTCCTGGCGCCGGCGCGACTGCTCCTACACGCTCGCGGCGACGACCGGGCGGTCGGCGTGTTCAGCGCCTATTTCACCGCCACGATCCAGGCCGCCCTGGCCCTGACCTACATGATCCAATCCGTGGTCGTGCCGATGGCCGGCGACGAGGCCGGGCAGCGCGAGACATGGGCCCTGATCAAACGCCGCGGCCCGGCCGCGACGTTTGCGGCTTGGGGGTTGTTCGCCGCCGCGCTGGCCGCGGCGCTGGCGGTCTTCGGCGGCCGCTATCCGTGGCGCGCGGACTGGGCGGCGGAGTTCTCGCTGGCGGCGGCGCTGGCTCTGGCGCATGGGACGCTGTCCGCACTTTTTTCCGCGCGCGACATGGGGGGATTGCGCGTGTCCGTCATCGGCGGATTGATCGCGGGCCTGGCCGACGTCGTCCTGGCCGCGCGCTGGATTCCCTCCCACGGGATCGGAGGCGCCGCGGGGGCCTTGCTGGCCGCCTACGCGCTGGGACTGGCGTTCTTTGTCTCCGTCCGGGCGCTGACCGGCGCGCGCGCCGCGGCCGCCGCATGACCCAGTCTCCTCCGCCGCTTTTTTGGCGCCGCCTGGCGCTGATCGCCGCGGCCGCGTTTGGTCTGCGCGCCTCGGCCGCGGTTCTTTTGGAACGCCACCCGCTTTTTCCCGCCTACTATTACCAGGACGCGCTCCTGACCGATCAATTGGCGAAACGGGTTTTTTCCCTTTGGAGGGACGGCCGGCTCCCGCCTCTGCCGTATGCTCCCAGCCAGCGCCTGCTGGCCGTGCTGACGGCCGCGCTGTATCGCGCCGCCGGCCCTCGCCCGTTGGCGGCGCAACTGGTCAACGCCGCGCTCGGCGGCGCGGCGGTTTTCGCACTGGGCGCGCTGGGTTTGGTCTACGCCGCGCCCCAGGCCGCGTTATGGGGCGCGGGGCTGATCGCGGTCTGGCCGTCGGATGTCTTTTATTCGTCGCAAAATCTCAAGGAAGCTCCCATCCACGCCCTGGCCTGGTTCGCCCTGCTCGCCTTGCTGGGAGCGCCGCAATCGCGCCGCGCCGCGGGCTGGGGCGCGGCGGGCGTGACGGCGATGATCGCCGCCGGACTGATCCGGCCGTATCTCCTGATCCCGTTTTTCGCAAGCCTCGCGGCCGCGTCGTTCTACAGTGCGATCTCTCGAGCCGATCGGAAAAAAATCGCCTTTCCGCTTGGGGCCGCGCTGATCGGCGCGCTGGCCTACCACGCGGCGTCGGACTTGATTTACAACCGCCTCATTCCCGCTCCAAAATACAGCGTCGCGACGGAAAACGTCATAGTCCCCGTCGCTGTTGACGCGCAAGGCCGCCGATTTAATCCCCTCTCGCCTCGCGCCGTGGGAGAGTTTCGCCGCTACAGGCAGTCCTCCGACGCGGCAAACTCCAGGTTCACGACCGGCCGGGACATCCAATCTCAAATTCTACCCGGCGCGCGCCTGGACGGCTGGGGCGACCTCGCCTTGTTTCTGCCGCGCGGAGCGTTTTACGCGCTGTTCATGCCTCTGCCGGGGCTTTATCCCGCCGAAGGCAAGCTGGGGCGGCTCATGGCTTCGCTGGAAAACCTCGCGGCGCTGGCTTTGTTCCTGCTCGCGTGCGTTTCCCTGGCCCGCCGCCGCCTCGACGCATGCCGATTCGCCATCGCGGTTTTCGTCGCCGTCATGGCTCTGGCCTCGGGCCTGTTCGAACTGGACCTGGGCAGCGCGGCGCGGCACAAGCTTCTTTATCTTCCCCTTCTTTTCCCGCTCGCCGCCGAGGAGGCGCTTTCGCTCATGCGCCGCCGCAAGGGGCGCATTTGACTCGAACTTACATCGTGGCTTGGGCCGTGATGGCCGCGGCGCTTGTCCTTCCGCTGTCCATCGCCGCTTCTAATGTCGCGCTGTTCGCTTTGACGCTGGCGCTCATCGCGGCCCGGTTCGCGCGCCCGCGCGCGCGGCCGCCGTCCCGGCTCGACGAACCGGCGTTGGCGGCGCTGCTAGTCTATATCGCCGCGGGAGCGCTGGCGGGATTCATGGGCGATGGGGTGGCGAAAAGCCTACACGACAGCGCGAAGGACGCGCACCGCCTATGGGCTCTCGTCCTCTTCTTGAGCGCTCTGCCGCTGACGAAGGAAGACGGCGTCTGGAACGCGCTGGATGCCGGCCTCATCCTTGCCGCGGTCGTGGGGCTGAGCCAATCTTTGCTCAGCCCGCGCATCGGCGGCGCGCCGGCGCGCGCGCACGCTTTCGTGCACCCCGTCACGTTCGGCGAGCAGATGGCCTTCGGCGCCCTGGGCGCGGTCAGCAGGCTCTCACGGCCGAAAACTTCCGCGCGCGGAATTTCCTGGGCCGCTTTGGCCGCTTGTTCCGCGGCGCTGGTCTTCAGCCAGACTCGGGCGGCGCTGGCGGCCTTCGCGTTGGGCGCGCTGGTCATCGCCTGGATCGAGCCGCGCGCGCGCCGGCTGGCCGCCGGCGCGGTCGGGCTCTCCGCCATAAGCCTGACCATCGCCCAGTGGCTGCGCTACGACAGCGGTGCCGCGCGGCAGCGCATCGCGTCCATGGGTGCCCGCGTCCAGTCCGTCTCGGGAGACAGCACGCGGAAGGTGCTCTGGCGCACGGCCTGGAAAATGTTTATCGACCACCCGTGGACCGGCGTAGGGCCGGGGCACTATCTGACCGAATTTTCCAAGTATCATTCCGTCGTCCTGGAAGGGCAGACGACCTGGGCCAGCGCCCACGACCTCTACCTCCAGCAGCTGGCCGAGCGCGGCCTCATCGGGGAGGCCGCGCTGCTGGCCTTGCTGGGCACCCTTCTGGTCCGCGCCGGGCGCGCCCAGCGCGCGCGCCGCGACGCGGCCGCGCTGTGGGCGGCGGCGGCCGTGCCGGCATTTCTGGTCATGAACCTGACCGAGACCGCCTGGCAGACGGAGCAGTTGGCGACTCTGTTTTTGCTGATCTGGGCGTTGGGCTGCAGCCCGCGCGCGATCGCAGGAAGCGTATTACGCGATCGAAGCGACCGCCCTTAAGCCAACTGCAGCCCCCATCTTCCATGGCATCACGCCGCCGCTAGGCCGGACAGTAAATCCGGACGTCACTGATCCGTGAAACTGCGGCATAGCGCGACAAGCGGCATTTCGACGGACCGGTTGAGATCGGCCGAAATGACTGTCGACACGACGACCGCGACGCACATGCCGATAAAGGTGGTCGTTCCAAGCGAGGGGAGAAAAGGGGAGAATTCCACGAAAGTTTTCACGAAAAAGGTGTGGAATAGATAAAGGGCGTACGACGCATTTCCCAAGAACAGAAGCGGTGCGAACTCGATCCTGTGACCAGCAAGATGCCCTGCCAGCGCCGCCGCGACAATAAGCGCAGGGGCTAACGGATGACTCGCGCAATGGGCGAAAACGCTGAAAAGGATGCACGGCACGATCGTCCCGCCGATAAACAGCGCAGAGCCCGTGCGCACTGCCGGAGATTGAAGCCGGTTGCGGGGAATCTTTTCAAGGGCGCTAAACAGATAATAGAGCGCTATCCCGTAAATAAAATATCGAACGTTTTCCTGCGCATAAAATTCAGCATAGGGCCCCGCAATTGAGCCGCGCACATAAAGCCAGCGCATGACCAATAGCGTTAAGCCCGTCAAGGGCGCGGCCGCGCGACGGCTAATAAAAAGAAATAATCCGAACAAGGCGTAAAAGAAAATTTCCATATTCAGAGACCAGCCGACGTCCAGATATGGATAGAAGCTTCCGTCCGGGTGCTTTGTCGGCAAAAAGACAAAGCTGCGCAAAAAGATTGATCGGTCTTCCAGGGACATATGGTGGACCGCCCGGTAAAAAAAATCGACAGCGACAACAACGCTGACCGCCAAAAGAAACTTGACGACACGTGAAGCGCCCGAACGGCGGCCCATAAATTCAGAGACTTTCCCCGATGGGGAAAGCACGACGATCAGCAACGCGACCGTCTGGATGCCGCGCAATTCGTGAGGCTCTCGAAACCAGCTTGTGCTCAGCAACGTGGCGACCCAGTAGATCGGGACAATACGCAGGAATCGATTGAGGAGGAAATCGCGGGCACTCTTATAGCCAATGCGCGGAATAATAAAGCCGCTGATTACGAAGAAGATGGGCACGCCGTAAAATTGTGTATGGACCCCTCCCGGGATGATGTAACCCGTGTGAAAAAAAACGACCCCGAGAGCCGCAAAGGCTCTGAGGACCTGGATGTTGGTGATAATCCGTGAATCCGATTTTTGTGACACCGCATTGGAGATTTCAGCTTCGTTCATGTGGGTCTAGAGAGGCGCTATACGCCCCGAGGTTTTATTATAGCCATAGCCGGGTCATAAATCAGATATCGGGCAGGCAAGACTGAGCAGACAGGCCTCGGATGTCCTTTTAAATTCACTCCGTGTCAAAAATCACAAGCACGTAATTTCGGCTCGGAGCGCATCCGCAAGCGCGCGTGTTTGATATCATTCATTCGACGCTGACGCCGACCGCCCATGAACTCCGCCTCGACCCTGACCGAAATACGCCGCGTGCTGGCGCTGGAGGCGCGCGCGCTGCGCCGCCTGGAAGCGGCCGTGGACGCGCGCTGCGCGACGGCCGTGGACTGGATGCGGGCCTGCCGGGGCAAGGTGGTTTTGACCGGCATCGGCAAGTCCGGGCTGGTGGCGCGCAAGATCGCGGCCACGCTGTCGTCCACCGGCACGCCGGCGCTTTTTCTGGACGCGGCGGAGGCCCTGCACGGAGGGCTTGGCGTGGTGGCGCGCGCGGACCTGGTGATCGCGCTGGGAAAATCCGGGGAGTCCGACGAGCTCAACGCCATTCTTCCCGCCCTACGCGCGCGCAAGGTCCGTCTCATCGCCATCACCGCCAACCCGCGTTCCACCTTGGCTCGCGCCGCGGACCTGGTGCTGGAAACGCCCATCGACGAGGAGGCCTGCGCCCTGAACTTGGCGCCCACCTCCAGCACCACCGCCGCCATGGCGCTGGGCGACGCGCTGGCCGTGGCCCTGATGAAGCGGCGCGGCTTCAAGTCCGAGCATTTCGCCGCCAACCACCCGGCCGGACGGCTGGGCAAGCGCCTGACCCTGCGCGTGCGCGACGTGATGCGCGCCGGCGCGGAAAACCCCGTGGTGCGCCTGAATGCCTCCGCCTCCGAATTGGTGTCCACCATCACGCGCCTGCGCGCCGGGGCGGCGTCCATCGTGGACGCGCGCGGCCGACTGGTGGGGCTGGTCACCGACAATGACCTGCGTCGCGCGCTGGCCGCGGGCGGCGACGTTTTTAAAAGACCCATCGCCTCGGTCATGAATCCCAAGCCCACCACCATCCGCCCCGACGCGCTGGCCATGGAGGCCATCGAGCTGATGGAGGACCGCAGCACTCCCTTCAACGTCCTGCCCGTGGTGGACGCGCGCGGCCGCGCCGTCGGCCTGGTCCAGGTCCACGATCTGCGCGCGAGGGGGCTCTGATCCGGGCGCTGGTCGGCGGCCCGCGCGTCCGCTCGCCTTCGTCTTGAGCGGGCTTCTTCTCGACGGACCCGGCCCGCCTGTTCGTTTGATACAATCGCCGGCCCGGCGACCATGACCAAGACCCTTTCCATCCTGATCCCCGTCTACAACGAGAGAGCCACGGTGCTGGAGCTGCTGCGCCGCGTGGAGGCGGTGGCCCTGCCGGTGGCCAAGGAGATCGTCATCGTCGACGACGGCTCGCGCGACGGCACGCGCGAACTGCTGGCGGGTCTGGGGGCGCGCGCGAAGGTGATCCTGCACCCGGCCAACCGCGGCAAGGGCGCCGCGCTGCGCACCGCTCTTGCGCACGCGACCGGCGACTACGTGATCGTCCAGGACGCGGACCTGGAATACGACCCCGTGGATTATCCCGTCCTGCTGGCGCCGCTGTTGGACGGACGCGCCGACGCCGTCTACGGCTCCCGCTTTTTAGGCGGCCCGCACCGCGTGATGTTCTTCTGGAACTACTTCGCCAACAAGTTCTTCACCCTGCTGACCAACGTCCTCTACGACGTGAACCTCACCGACATGGGGACCTGCTACAAGGTGTTCGTCGCGGAAAAAATCAAGGCGATCCCGCTGGAGAGCGAGCGCTTCGGCATCGAGGCGGAGATCACGGCGAAGATCTGCAAGCGCCGCTTCCGCCTCTACGAGACGCCGATCTCCTACTCCGGCCGCACCTACGACGAGGGCAAGAAGATCTCCTGGAAGGACGGCTTCTCTTATCTGTGGTGCCTGCTACGCTACCGCTTCGCGGATTAGGCCGCGCGTCGGAATGGCTATAATCTGTCGGTGATCAAAGTCTTCCAGGTCCTGGAGTGCGGCGGCCCGGGCGGTACCGGAGAGCAGGTGGCCGCCATCTGCAACGACCTGGACCCCGCGGTCTTCGACGTGTCCTTGGTCTACGCCGTGCGCGACGGCAAGCCCGACGAATATCGAGCCAAGTGCGCCGGCGCCAAGGCCGCCTACTACGTGCCCGAGATGACGCGCGAGATTTCTCCCGCGCGCGACGCGCGCGCGCTGGCGCGCCTGGCGGCGCTGTTCGGCCGCCACAAGCCCGACGTGGTGCACGCCCATTCCTCCAAGGCCGGCGCGCTGGCGCGGCCGGCGGCCAAGGCCGCCGGCGTGCCCAATATCTTCTACAGCCCGCACGGCTACGGCTTCCTGATGAAGGACCGCTCCCGCGCCAGCCGCGCGCTTTACCGCGCGGTGGAGAAGGCGGCGGCGCGCATCGGCCAGACGATCGCGATCTCCCCCAGCGAAGCGGAGTTCGCGCGCAAGCTTTCGCGCGGGCCGGTGCACACGGTCTGCGACGCCTACCTGGGCGACTTCCCACAGCCGCGGTCGCACGACGGCATCGTCGCGGGCTCCTGCGGGCGCATGACCTACGCGCGCCATCCGGACGCATGGGTCCTTCTGGCCCAGCGGCTGACGGATTCCCGCAACGGCGTCAAGTGCCTATGGATCGGCGGCGGCGAAGACGAGGCGCGCGCGCGCGTGAACTTGGAAAACATGAACCTGCTCGGCCGTGCCGAGATCACCGGCTGGCTGTCCGCGGAGCAGGCGCGCGAGCGGATGCGCGGGCTCGACGTTTTCGTCCATTATTCGCGCTGGGACGCGATGCCCAACGCGGTACTGGAGGCCATGGCGACGGGCCTGCCCGTGGTCGCCTCCGACGTGCCCGGCAACCGCGACGCGGTGGAGGACGGCGTCACCGGTTTTCTGGTGAAATCCGAGCCGGAACTGCTTGAGCGTTGCCAACTCCTGCTTGATGACGCCGCCCTGCGCGGCCGCATGGGCGCAGCCGGGCGCGAGCGCGTGCGGCGCGAATTCTCGCGCGAACGCATGATCAAGGATCTGTCGCGGCTGTACGCCGGAGGAGCCTCATCGTGAACTGCCTGGTTCTCGGCGGGGCTGGCGACAGTCGAGCAGGCGCGACGTAAATCGCGGAATCCTCATACATTGCAAGTTCGGCTGTGAAGACCGAACTTGCAATTCATATTCCATCTGCCCCAGCCCGGGTTCGGCCTGCCGGCTCAAACGATGCGCCGCTTCTAGACCATGCCGGCCTGGAGACCTTCTGGCTCGCCGAGAATATTCGGCCGGTCCCGCTCGGCCGCATTCGGCCCGAGCCCTCCCGCGATTGATATAATCGCCCATGGCCGCGAAAGTGACGCTGGTGCCCTGGCTGCGACACGCGCTGCGCACGGTCCTGCACCTGGGACTGGACGCGGCGGCGGTCGCGCTGGCCTATCGCGCCGCGTTCTGGGCACGCTTCGAGTGGGCGTTTTTCGTGGCGCGCGTGCCGATCGCGGGCGAGCCCGCCTCCTGGGCGCTGTACGCGGGACTGCTGAAGGCGGCGGTGCCCATTTGGCTTGTGACCCTCTATATGAGCCGGCTCTACACCGCGGCGTGGCTGTCGGCCTCCGACCGCTTCGTGCAGATACTGAAGGCCGCCGCCTTGGGCACGGGGACCATCCTGGTGGCGGCGTTCCTCTACCAGCGCCTGGCCTACTCGCGGCTGATGCTGGCCGGGGCGTTTCCGCTGGGCGTGATCCTGCTGTGCGCGGCGCACGCGCTGGCCCTGCGCGTCGATTCCTGGCTGGCGGAGCACGAGGCCGCGCGGCCCGTGCTGCTGGTGGGCGGCGGGCCGGTGGCCGCTTTGATCAAGGAACGCCTGCGCGAACGCCATCCGGGCGCGGGCCTCAAGGAGCTTGAGCGGCTGCCGGACGGCGCGGAGCTTTCGCGCCTGCTGGAAAACGGCGGCTACTGCGAACTGATCCTCCTGCGCGCGGGCGGCTCGCGCGCGGACGTGCTGGCCGCCGCCGAGGCCTGCGACGCGCGCGGCGTGGGCTTCAAGCTGGTGCCCGACATTCTGGAGCTGCGCCTGGGCGAGGTCCAGCTCGACAGCCACCTGGGCCTGCCCGCCTACCGCATCCAGCACACGTCTTTGACCGCGGCCCATTTCGCGGCCAAGCGCGTGTTCGACATATTCTTTTCGTCGGCTCTTCTCATCGCCACGGCGCCGATGTGGATTCTCATCTGCGTTCTCGTCAAGCTGGACAGCGCCGGGCCGATTTTTTTCAGCCAGGAGCGCTACGGCCATAAGGGGCGGATCTTCATGGCGTACAAATTTCGCACCATGGTGGCGGACGCCGAGAAACGCATCGCGGAAGTGAAAAATCTCAACGACCAAAAGGGCGCGTTCTTCAAAGCCAAGAACGACCCGCGCGTGACGCGCGTGGGAAAATTCCTGCGCCGCACCTCGTTGGACGAGTTCCCGCAATTCCTGAACGTGCTCAAGGGCGACATGAGCGTGGTGGGCCCGCGCCCGCTGGCGCTGACCACCGGCGAGGTGGAGGAATTGGAGCGCGACTTCGGCGAGACGGCCAAGAAGCGCGCCAATCTGCTGCCCGGCATCACCGGGCTGTGGCAGGTGTCGGGGCGCTCGGACACGTCGAGCGAGCAGCGCTTCGCCCTGGATTTGTACTACATCGAGCATTGGTCTCCGGGCTTGGACCTGGAGATCATCTTCAAGACGCCGCTGGTGATGCTGTTCGGCAAAGGAGCGTATTAACCATGACCGCGACCGCGACGGACATCCCGCTTTTGTCGATCAAGGCCCAGAACGCCGCGCTGGCCGCGGAATTAAAGGAGGTGGTGGGACGCGTGCTGGACTCCGGGGCGTTCATCATGGGCCCGGAGAACAAGGCCTTCGACGCGGAGTTCGCCGCGGCCGTGGGCGCGGCCCACGCCCTGGGCGTGGACTCCGGCACGTCCGCGCTGGAGCTGGCGCTGGAGGCCGTCGGCGTGGGCCCCGGCGACGAGGTCATCGTGCCCGCGTTCACCTTCGTGGCCACCGCCACCGCCGCGTCCGTGCTGGGCGCGCGCCCGGTCTTCGCCGACGTGGATCCGGACACCTTGACCTTGGACCCCAAGTCCGTCGAGCGCCTGCTCACCAAAAAGACGAAGGCGATCATTCCCGTCCACCTGTTCGGCCAGCCCGCGGACCTTGATCCGCTCGTCTCGCTGGCGAAGGCGCGAGGATGTTTCATAGTGGAAGACTGCGCCCAGTCCCACCTGGCCCAATACAAAGGCCGCCCCGCCGGCGTTTTCGGCGACGCCGCCGCCTACAGCTTCTATCCCACCAAGAACCTGGGCGCGGCCGGCGACGCGGGCGCGCTGACCACGCAAAGCGCCGAGACGCGCGACCGACTCCTGGTCCTGCGCAACTGCGGACGCACGTTGGGCGCGGCCTACTCCTACGAACGTGTCGGCCACAACTGCCGCCTGGACGAAATCCAGGCCGCCATCCTGCGCGTCAAGCTCAAGCGCCTGCCCGCCTGGACCGCCGCGCGCCGGCGCGTGGCCGCGCTCTATCACGCAGGGCTCAAGGACGTTCCCGGCCTGCGCCTGCCCCCGCTGGGCGCGGGCGGCACGGAGCCGGTGTTCCACCTGTTCACCGTGCGCTGCGCGCGCCGCGACGCGCTGGCCGAGCATCTCAAGCGCCGCGGCGTGGGCTGCGGCGTCTACTACCCAAGCCCCCTGCACCTCTCGCCCGCCTACGCCGCGCTGGGCGGCCGCGAGGGCCAATGCCCGATCTCCGAGCAAGCCTGCCGCGAGGTGCTGTCCTTGCCCATGTTCGCCGAACTCTCCGACGCGGACGCGGGACGTGTGATCGACGCGGTCCGGGCGTTTTTCAAATAGAGTCCGAGTGTCGAGGATCCTGTTCGTTTCCACGTCGACGACTCTCGGCGGCGCCGAGAAAACGCTCTACACCTTGGCCACCTTGCTGGACCCGCGACGCCACCCCGTCGCGGGCGTGGTCAGCCTCAAGCCCGAGGGCGAGTACGCGCGGCGCCTGCGCGCGCAGGGCGCCCAGGTCGCGAGCTTGAACGTCGCGCGCGCGCCGGGCCTGCGCGACGCGCGGCGCCTGGCGGGCGTCATCGACGCGGCGCGGCCCGACACGGTGCACGCGCTGATGTACTCCGCCATCCAATTGACGCGGCTGGCCAAGCCGCTGGCCAAGACGCGCTTCAAATTGATCGGCTCGCCGCGCGTCAACTATCGCTCCCGCTCCTGGTGGTCGCTGGCGGCCGACCGCGTGCTCAAGGGCCGCGAGGACCTGACCATCGCCGAATGCGAGGCCAGCCGCGCATTCTTAATCAAGAGCCTCAAATACGCGGCGAACAAGGTGGCGGTCATCTACAACGGCGTGGATGTGGCCGGCTGGAGCGCGTCGAAAGTGGACCGAGGCGGACGGCGCATGGAGCTGCGCCTGGCCGGACGCGACATCCTCGTGGGTGCCGTCGGGCGCTTGGACCGGCAGAAGGGTTTCCCCGTGCTGATCCGCGCCATGGCTTTGCTCAAGGACCTGCCGCTCAAGTGCGCCATCCTGGGCGAGGGCCCGGAGCGTCCGCGCCTGGAGGCGCAGATCCGCAAGCTGGGCCTGGAAGCTTCCGTATGGCTGCTGGGTGAGAAGCCGGACGTGACGCAGTGGCTGTCCGCCTTCGATATTTTCTGCCTGCCCTCGCACTGGGAGGGACTGCCGAATTCGCTCTTAGAAGCGATGGCGCTGGGCCTGCCCGTCGTCGCGTCGAACGTCGACGGCGTGCCCGAGGCCGTCGGCGACGGCAAGAACGGCGCGCTGGTGCCGCCCGGAAATCCCGCGGCGCTGGCGCGCGCCCTGCGCGCGCTGGCCGGCGAC
>JAJXVH010000143.1 GCA_021782205.1 bacterium
TCGCGCTCGACGGCCTCCATCAAGGTGAGCTCGGCCTGAGGCCAGGCGATCCTGAGGGTGATGCGGATGAAGCCGCCGCCGGAGCCCAGGTCGAGCACGCGCGGCGGGGCGGCGGCGCGGCGCGCCGCCAGCGCCGCGCGCAGGGCCGCGGCCGCGAACACGCCGTCGGCCGCGTGCTTGAGCACCAGGTCGTCCCAGGAATCGTCGGCGGTCAGGTTCACCGTGCGGTTGCGTTCGCGCACCTCGCGCAGATAGGCTTCTAAGCGCGTCAGCGCCGCCGCGTCAAGCGGAATATCCCATCCCGCGGCGGCGGACGCCAGGCGCGAGAGCGCGTCGCCGCTCACGGCCGCCGCGGCGCGGCCAGCGCCCAGAGCACCTGCACGTCGGCGGGCGTGACGCCCGGCACGCGCCCGGCCTGTCCGAGCGTGCCCGGCCGCGCGCGCGACAGCTTCTGGCGCGCCTCGGCGCCCAACGCGCCGGCGCCGGCGTAGTCGAAGTCCGCGGGCAGCGCGACCAGTTCCGCCTCGCGCAGACGCTCCGCCAGGGCGTTCTCGCGCACGATGAACGACGCGTAGGACGAGCGGATATCGCGCTGGGCGCGGACCTTCTCCATGGACCAGGGGGCCAGTTCGGCGTCCGGAGCCTCTCCCCCTTCCTCCACCAGCGCGCGGTAGCGGCGCAGGCGGTCGCCCGCGGCCGCGTCGATCAGGCCCAGGTCGCGGCCGCGCTCCATCAGCCGCAGATCGGCGTTGTCGGCGCGCAAGGTCATGCGGTATTCGGCGCGGGCCGTGAACATCCGGTAGGGCTCGTCGACGCCGCGCGTGACCAGGTCGTCGATCATCACGCCGATGTAGGCCTCGTCGCGGCGCAGGACGAACGGGCTTTCCCCGCGCACGGAGCGCGCCGCGTTCACGCCGGCCACGAAGCCCTGCGCGGCGGCTTCCTCGTAGCCGGTCGTGCCGTTGATCTGTCCGGCCAGGAAAAGTCCGGGCACGCGTTTGCTTTCCAGCGACGCCATCAGGCGCGTGGGATCGCAGAAGTCGTATTCTACGGCGTAGCCGGGGCGCACGATGCGCGCGTCCTCCAATCCCGTGATCGAGCGCACCAGCTCGCGCTGCACGTCCTCGGGCAGACTGGTGGACAGGCCGTTGAGATAAATCTCCTGGGTGGCGCGGCCCTCCGGCTCCAGGTAGAGCTGGTGGCGCTCCTTCTGCGGAAACTTCACGACCTTGTCCTCGATCGACGGGCAATAGCGCGGGCCCAGGCCCTTGATCCGGCCGCTATATAGAGGAGATCTGTCCAGATTGTCGCGGACCGCCGCGTGGGTGGCGGCGGTCGTGTAGGCGACAAAGCAGGACAGCTGGGGCCGTTCGATGCGTTCGTGGAAGTGCGAGAGAGGCGTCGGGACGGGGTCGCCGTCCTGGCGTTCGAGCGCGTCCCAGCGTATGCCGCGCGCGTGCAGGCGCGGCGGCGTTCCGGTCTTGAGCCGTCCGACCTCGTGTCCCGCGGCTGCAAGCGCGGCCGACAAGCCCGTCGCCGGCGGCTCCGCGCCGCGGCCGCCGGGGCGGCTCGTGAGTCCGACGTGCGTCAGCCCGTTGAGGAAGGTTCCGGCGGTGATCACCACCGCGGCGGACTCGTGGCGCGTGCCGCGCGCGGAAATCACGCCGCGCAGGCGCGAGCCGTCGATCCAGAGCGCGCTGGCTTCGTCTTGAACCGCATCCAAGCCGGGCGTCGCTTCGACGACTTTCTTTTGACCGAGGCGGTACTCGGTCTTGTCGCACTGCACGCGCGGCGACCACACCGCGCGGCCCTTGGAGCGGTTCAAGGTCTGGAACATCAGCCCGGCGCGGTCGGCGGCCCGGGCCATCTCGCCGCCCAGAGCGTCGAGCTCGCGCACCATCTGCCCCTTGCCCACACCGCCGACGGCCGGGTTGCAGGACATCGCGCCGATGGTGTCCAGGTTCTGCGTGAGCAGGAGCGTGGCCCGGCCCAGTCGCGCGGACGCGAGCGCGGCCTCGATGCCCGCGTGCCCCGCGCCGACCACGATCACGTCGTAGCGGCGCTCGAACACGTCAGACATACAGCACGACCTTCAGCACCGGCATCGGCACCAGGCCCAGCAGGTAGGCCAGCACCGGCACCGTCGTGCTCAGCACCAAGGAGAACAGCACCGCGAACACCGCGCGCGCCGTGCTGATGCCGCGCAGGCGGCGCAGGCCCAGCCCGGAGACCGCCAGCAGCCAGAGCAAGACGGCGACATCGACGGCCTTGAGTAGGTCCTCGGAGCGGGCCAGAGCCGCGACCAAGGTGACGGCCAGGCCCACGGCCTGGACGGCGTTGAGGCCGAGCAGGAACGCGCCCACTTCCCGCCACGCGCGCGCGGACGTGCGCCAGGTCAGAATCAATCCTGGGACGAGCCAGAGCGCCAGGCCGGCGATAAACGGTCCCCGGCCCAGGTGCATGCGCGGCGAAACGTAAGTCAGCGCCAGGACGGCGGGCACGGCGGTCCAAAGCGCCGCGACGGCGGCCTTGAACGGCAGCCAGCCTTCCTGCAGCCAGTCGAGCGCCAGCACGCCGAACCAGACGCCGAGCGCGGCGAGCAGGGGTTCCCACAGCGCGACGCTTGCCCAGAAGCCCAGGCTTTGCCCGGCGAGCGCGGGCGCGTTGGGATCCACGTAGCGCAGGGGATCGAACCAGGACGTGGCCAGGCTGACGACGGCCGAGACCGCGTAGATGATCAGGCCCAGGCGGACGGCGCCCGGACGGCGGCAGGCGTCCGCGGCCCGCGACGGGCGGCGCAAGAACAGCGCGGCGAAGTCCAGCGTTTCCCTCATGCGGACGCTCCCGCCGCGCGCGCGGCGTCGGCGCCGTAGCCCGCGCGCGCCGCGAAGCAGAACGCGCCGCCCACGCCCAGCGCCGCGCAGGCGGCCAGCAGGGCGCGCGCCAGTCCGAAATGGTCGGAGGTCCAGCCGATGGCGGCGGGCGAGGCCGCGTCGCCGAGAAGGTGGATGACGAAGATATTCGCGGCGAAGGCCATGGAGCGCGTCTCCAGCCGCGTGACGGAGACGATGGCCGCGTTGAGCGGGCCCATGTTGAGGAAGAGCAGGGTCTCCGCGGCGAAAAGCCAGGCGACGCAAAGCGGCAGGGTCGGCGCGAGGATGGCGGCGGCGGCCAGCGGCATTCCCGCGAGGAGGCCCGCGCCGGAGACCAGCAGGTCCGCGTCCGCGCGGCGCGCGCGCAGCGCGTCGGCCAGCCACCCGCCCAGCAAGGAGCCGACGAGGCCGCCCAGCACCGTGATCGCGCCGAACAGGGTTCCCGCGCGGCCCACGCCCAGGCCGTGCGCGCGGTGAAAGAACGTGGGCATCCACACCGCGAAGCCGCCGAGGGCGAACGTCATCGCCGCGCCCGCGAAAGTGACCAGACGAAACGTGGGCACGCCCCAGACCTCGCGGTAGCCGTCCGCGGGCGCGGGGGCTTCGGCGCGCGGGCCGTCGTCGGGCAGGGCCAGGCAGAGCAGCGCGAGCGCCAGGCCCGGCAGTCCGACCAAAAAGAACGCGCGCCGCCAGCCCAGCAGTTCCCCCGCCAGCCCTCCGCCCGCGTAGCCCAGCGCCGAGCCCACGGGGATGGCCATCGAAAACAGCGCCAAAGCGCGCCCGCGGCTTTTTTCGGAAAAGCGTTCGGCCACGAAGGAGGGCGAGATCGCGCCGTAGCAGGCCTCGCCCACGCCCACGGCCGCGCGCGAGGCGAACAACGAGGCGAACCCACGCGCGAATCCGGCCGCACCCGTCGCCAGGCTCCACAGAGCCACGCCGCCCGCGATCCAGGGCCGCCGACCGCGCGCGTCGGCCAGCCACGCGATCGGCGGGGCCGCGACCATGTAGACCAGCATGAACGCGGACGCCAGCGCGCCCGCGCGGGCGTCGCTGAGGCGCAGATCGCCCTGGATCAGGGGCAAGAGAGCGTAGACCAGCTGGCGATCCACATAATTGAGCACGTTGACGGCGAAGAGCAGCGCGAGAATGCCGCGCGGTGAGGCGATTTTCAAGAGGAGCGGACCTTGTAGACGGCGTCGCCGATCTTCACGCGGTCGGCCACGTCGACGGCCGCGGTCTCTCCGGGCAGCGCGCTCTGCACGCAGCGCCCTTCCACGCTCAGGCGCTCCACGCGCTGGGTCAGGTCCGTGGTCCGGCCCTTGACGCGCACGCCGTCGCCGACGGTCAGCGCCTCCTCCAAAGTCAGCGTCATGGTGCGCGCGCGCGCGTCGTAGGCGGCGACCTTGCCGAGCATGGGCGCGCCGACGATCTGCTCCTCGGGCGCGATCTCCTCCACCGGCGTGCGGCGCGCCACGCGGGGTGCTGCGGGCGTTTTCTTCACGGTCTTCTTTTTTGAGTTCATCGAAAAATCCTCACTTGCCCACGCAGAAGCGCGCGAACACGGCGTGCAGAACTTCATCGGGCGCGTCTTCGCCCAGCACGCGGCCCAATCCCGCGTGCGCCTCGCGCAGGTGCGCGCGGGCCGAAGGCTCCCAGTCCGGGGCGCCGCCTTGGGCGCGCGCGCGCGCGGCGGCAAGCTCGTCGCGCGCG
>JAJXVH010000041.1 GCA_021782205.1 bacterium
CGCCGCTCCAGTCGGCGGACTCGCAGGCCTTGAGCTGGGGGTAGAGGGGCTTGGCTGAGTCGCGCAGGACGGCGCGGCCTTCGGCGACGGACTGGCGGGCGGCGGCGAAGGCGTCATTGAGCGCGGCGTCCTGCGCGGCGGCGGAGGCGGAGAGGGCGGCGCAGAAAATCACGGGCAGGGCGAGGCGGCGGTCCATGGTCGAGTTCTCCTGACGCGCGCGGCGTCGTATTTATTGTAGCGCGGGACGCGCGATCCCCTGTGACGAACGCGCAACGAGAAGGCCCGTGCCGGAAGTCTCCGGTGATCTGGGACCGAAGACCCGGATGACTCTCCGCGTCCGTCGGCGGCGCGAGAAAAAACTGATTTGGGAGCGCCGTAACCGCTAGAATGTGCGCCGCACCCGCAGACCGCACAGGAGAACACGTCCATGCCCGACGCCCCCGCCGAAGACCGACCGATCGCCCGCGTGATCCTGAAGCCGCATCAAGAAGACCGCCTGCTGGCCGGGCACGCCTGGGTTTTCTCCAATGAGATCCGCGAGGTTCTGGCCGAGGCGGAGCCTCAGCCCGGCGACCTGGCCCTCGTGGTCACGGCCGGCGGGCAGGAGCTGGGCCTGGCGTTCTATCACCCCAACAGCCTGATCGCCGCGCGCATGCTCACGCGCAGCCCCAAGGAGCCCATCGACGCGGGATTCTTCGTGCGCCGCCTGCGCGAGGCCATGGCCTACCGCGAGAAGGTCTGCCCCGGCGAGAGCGCCTACCGGCTGTGCTTCGGGGAGTCCGACGGCCTGCCCGGCCTGGTGGTGGACCGCTACGGCTCGGCGCTGGTGGTGCAGGTGCTGTCGGCCGGCATTGAACGGCGCCTGGACCTGGTGGCCGCGGCGCTGGAGGAATTGCTCAAGCCCAAGGGCATCTATTTGAAGAACGACCATCGCGCGCGCCAGCTGGAAGGCCTGCCGCTGGAATGCCGCACGCTGGCCGGCGCGGTGCCGGAGCGCACGCCCATCGTGGAGGGCGGCCTGCGCTTCCTGGCGCCGCTGGGCGAGGGCCAGAAGACCGGCCACTATTTCGACCAGCGCGACAATCGCGCCTTCCTGCGCCCGTATTTCGCGGGACGCTCCGTGCTGGACCTCTACTGCTACACCGGGGGCTTCGCCGTCAACGCGGCCAAGGCCGGCGCCAAGAGCGTGCTGGCCATCGACAGCTCCGGACCGGCGCTGACCATCGCGCGCGAGAACGCCAAGCTCAACGGCGTGGAGGGCGCCGTGTCCTTCGACGAAGGCGACGCCGAAAAAATATTGGAGTCCTTCGCCGCGCTCCAGCAGCCCTTCAAGCCGGACTTCATCGTCTTGGACCCGCCCAGCCTGGTGCCCGCCAAGAAGCATCTGCCCAAGGCCATCCGCCTCTACGCCAAGCTCAACGGCCTGGCGCTCAAGGCCCTGCCGCGCGGCGGCCTGCTGGCCACGGCCACGTGCTCGCACCACGTCTCGCGCGAGGAGTTCGTCAAGATGCTGCGCGCCGCCCAGGCCCGCGCCCAGCGCGCCGTGCGCCTGGTCGCCCTGCGCGGCCAGTCCGCCGACCATCCCGTCCTGCTGGCCATGCCGGAGACGGAGTACCTGCACTTCGCCCTGCTCGAGGTGCTGTAGGCGTGGAGGAGGACCGCTCCGCGAAGTTCTCGCCGTCGAAGCTGGGCTGCTACAAGGAGTGCCCGCGGCGCTATCAATACCGCTACGTCGACCGCATCGCGCGCGCGCGCAAGACCGGCGCCACCGTGCTGGGCACCAGCGCCCACTCCGCCTTCGAGTTTCTTTATGAGCGTCTGCGCGCGGGCGCCCGGCCGTCTCAAGACGAGGTTTTGGCCGAGGGGCGCGCGGCGTTCGCGCGCGACTGGGACGAGACCGTGTCGCACCTGGGCGGGGCCTCGCGCCAGGATTGGGAACGGCTGCTCGACGACTGCGTGAGCCGTTACTACCAGGCCAACGCCCCGTTCGAAAGCGACCGCACGCTGGCCGTCGAGGCGCGCGTGGGCTTTCCCATCGAGGTCGACGGCCACGCCTATCGCATCGAGGGGTTCGTCGACCGCCTAGCCGCCGTCGGCGACGGCGACTTCGAGATCCACGACTACAAGACCGCCAAGTCCATGCCCGCGCAGGCGTACTTGGACGAGGACTGGCAGTTGGCGCTCTACGAAATCGCGGTGCGCGCGCAGTGGCCGGCGGTCCGCTCCGTCGCGCTCGTCTGGCACTACGTGCGCCACGGCCAGACCTTGCGCTCCACGCGCACGCCGGAGGCTTTGGCGGCGCTGAAGGCCGAGGTGGCCGCCTTGATCGGGGACATCAAACGCGACCACGCCTTCGAACCAAGGCCCGGCGCGTTGTGCGACTGGTGCGAGTACCGCGACCTGTGCCCCGTCTTCGCGCACGTCGAGAAGCTGGCCGCTCTGCCGCCGCAGGAGCGCGGCCGCGACGCGGGCGCGCTCCTGGTCGGGGAGCTGGCCGTGGTGGAAGACAAGCGCCGCCGCCTCAAGGACGAACTCAAGGCGCTGGACCGCGCGAAGGAAGGCATCGACGCGCGTCTGGCGGCCTGGGCCGAGGCCGCCGGCGTGACCACGGTGGCCGGGGAGAACGCGCAGGCGTCCGTCGCGTTCAAGAACGAGCTGCACCTGCCCACGAAGACCGGAGAGCCCGAGCGTCACGCGGCGCTGGAGAAAGACGCGCGCGCCAGCGCGGTCTGGGACGCGGTCGCGCGTCTGGACGCGCACGCGCTCATCGACGGGGTCAAGACGGCCCGTTGGACCGGCGCGGCTCTGGCCGCCGCGCAAGACCTGCTCGAGCGCTACGCGCGCCGCGAGCGCGCCGCGACGGTGCGCCTGAAGCGCCGTCGCGGCGAGAGCGAAGACTAGGCTACTCGAAGTCGAGCTTGGGCCCGCCGCCCACGCCCAACTGCACCGCCAGGCTCATCCAGTCGGTCTTCAGACGGTCGTGCTGGGCTTCCAGTTCGTGCCAGCCGCGATCCGCGTCCGCTCCGCCGTCGCCGCGCGACCGGCGGCCGGACGTCCGGGCTCTTGCCGTTTTCGTCGCTGTTTTTTTCATAGGCGCTCCCTTGCCGCAGTATAGCCCCGGCCCCGGATTTCGTCAACGCCGAATTTTCCGTTTGAATTTTCCGTCTCGAATTATCCGTCGGGCTCTGCTACGATGTTCCCTGCCAACATGAAGACCAACAACGACGCCGCGCCCAAGCCGCGCCCCGCGGGCAAATCCGCCGATGAGATGGGCAAGCAGCAGCGGGAGATCTCCGTCTCCGAGTTCTTCACCAAGAACCGGCACCTGCTGGGCTTCGACAATCCGCGCAAGGCCCTGCTCACGTGCGTGAAGGAGGCCGTGGACAACGCGCTGGACGCGTCCGAGGAAGCGGGGCTTCTGCCCGAGATCGAGGTGAAGCTGGAGGCCGTGGGAACCGGCGACGCGCCCGCCCCGGCCGTCTCCCAGGCCACGCGCTTTCGCGTCACGGTCGTCGACCGCGGCCCGGGCATCGTGCGCGACCAGATCCCGCGCGTGTTCGCCAAGCTTCTCTACGGCTCCAAGTTCCACCGCCTGCGCATGAGCCGCGGCCAGCAGGGCATCGGCATCTCGGCGGCGGGCATGTACGGCCAGCTCACCACGGGCAAGCCGGTGAAGATCATCTCGCGCACCGGGGAGAAAAGTCCGGCGCATTATTTCGAGGTGCAGATCGACACGAAGAAGAACGAGCCGATCATCCTGGAGAAGAAGCAGATCGAGTGGGAGCATCACCGCGGCACGCAGGTGAGCATCGAGCTGGAGGGCAAATACCAGAAAGGCCGCGCCTCCGTCGACGAGTACATGGAGCTGTCGGCCATCTCCAACCCGCACGCGACGTTCACCTACGTCTCCCCGGACGGCGAGAAAAAAGTCTACGCGCGCACCATCGGCGAGAACCCCGAGCCGCCCAAGGAGATCAAGCCGCATCCCTACGGCATCGAGCTGGGCATGCTTCTTAAGATGCTGCAGGACACCAAGTCCCACTGGCTGTCGGGCTTCCTGTCCGGGGATTTCTCGCGCGTGTCCGCGGAGACCGCGGAGGAAATCTGCAAGGCCGCCAAGCTCAACGCGCACATGCGCCCGCGCGACGTGACCGGCCAGGCCGCGGAGACGCTCTACAAGACCCTCCAGGCCACCAAGCTGATGGCGCCGCCGACGAACTGCCTCTCGCCCATCGGCGAGAAGGCGATCCTGGCCGGGCTCTACAAGCAGATCAAGGGCGAGTTTTACACCGCCGTCACGCGCCCGCCGGCGGTCTATCGCGGCAACCCGTTCGTCATCGAGGTGGGCCTGGCCTACGGCCGCAGCCCGGAGGCCGTCGCGGCCGCCGCCGCGGCCGGTCCCAAGGCGCCGCTGGCCGAGGGGGAGTCCCACGACGAGGGCGACGACGAGATGGCGCGCGTCATCCGCTACGCCAACCGCGTGCCGCTGGTCTACCAGCAGTCGGCCTGCGCCACGTTCAAGGCCGTGCTGGACACCACTTGGAAAAATTACGGCGTGTCCCAGTCGCGCGGCGCGCCGCCGCAGGGGCCCATGGCCATCTTCGTGCACATGGCCTCGGTGTGGGTGCCGTTCACGTCGGAATCCAAGGAAGCCATCGCCGACTACGACGAGATCCGCAAGGAGATCACGCTGGGCCTGCGCGAGGCGGGCCGGCGCCTGGGCGTCTTCATCAAGCGCCGCGAGCGCGCGCACCTGGAAAGCAAGCGCCGCAACATCTTCGAGCTGTACATCGAGGAAGTGGTGGGCGCGTGCAAACGCCTGAAGGGCGGCAAGATCGCCGAGAGCAAGCTGCGCGACCAGCTCCTGGACATCGCCAAGAAGCTCACCGGCGGCCAGAAGACCGACGAACTGCTGGACAAGAACGCGGGCCCGCACGGCCTGCCGGATTCCATCATCGTCACCGCCGAGGGCGTGGAGGGCGCGGTGCCCGACGCGGTCGCGGCCCCGGCGCCCGCTCCCGCCGTCGCGGCCGAGCCCGCGCCGAAACCCGCTAAAAAGGCGGCGAAGTCGGCGGCGAAGACGAAAGCCAAGCCGAAGCCGGGGAAGAAGCGCTAGGCCGATGCGGACGCGCGCGGCGCTCCTGGCGGCGCTGTTCCTGGCCGGCGGCGTCCGCGCGCTGGCGCAGGACTGCGTGCCGTCCTTCTACAACGCCGAGCCGCGCGACGCGGACTGGTATTACGGCGCGGGCAAGGGCGCGGACGCGGACGCGGCGCGCCAGGACGCGCTCGACCATCTGTTCCTGAAGGTGGCGGGCGGCGAGGCCGATATTCCGCGCGACGTTCTGGCGGGTTGGGAGCAGGACGACCACGGCGAATGCCGCGGCGTCCACTACGTCATCGACCGCATCAGCAAGGACCGCGCGCGCCGCAACATGGCCGACGCGCTCAAGCGCAAGCCTTCCGCCGCGCCGGCGCCCGCGGTGTCCAGCACGGTGCTGGTCAACAACATCAATATCGCGGCCCCCGCGCCGTTGCCGCGCGACGAGGACCGGGGCCTCAAGTATCTGGTCTTGCTGGCGCTGTTTCTGGCTTTTCTGGTCGCCGTGATCGCCTTTCTGCGCCGGTCCGGGCCCGCGCCGTATGTCCCGGGGCCCAGCCGGGACGTGGTTTCAGACCCCAAGCCGCGCCGCCCGCCGCCGCCGTCCGCGCTCAAAGAGGAGTTCGCCGCCGTGGCCCGCCAGCCGCAGGCGGAGGCGATGGCCGAGATCGCGACGAAGGGCGTATTGGCCTATTTGAAGGACCACAAGGGCGAGGGCACCTGCAAGTCCGTGCCCGGCACCGCGGAGCTGGTCTTCGCGGGCGTGGAGGAAATGGCGCGGCGCTACCAGGCGCAGGATTGGAAAGTTCATTCCGAGAAATGGTCCTGCTTCGCGGTCAAGGCCGACGGCGGCGTCGCGATGGGCTTCGCGTTCTACGTCTACGCGTCGAAGATGTCCGGGTATGTGGACGTGGAGATCTTCTACGCGATCGGCGCGGGCATCCAGGACTCCTACCGCAAGACCATGGAGGAAAGCCTGCACCAGGGTCTGCCGTGGACGGTCCAGGCGGTCGCCATGCGCCAGGGTGCGGCCCGCAGCCGCGACGACGCGGCCTGACGCGGACGTCCTGGGTTATAATAGAGGCATGATGCGTCTGCGCCGTGCGACGTTGGTTCTGTCGTGGCTGACGGCGCTGTCTACGGCCGCGCCGGTTTCGGCGCAGGTCCTGGCGCGGGCCGAGATCCTCTCCGCCCCGGTCGCGGCGCCGGCTGTTTTGCCCGCTCTTCCGGCGCTTGCGCCCGCGACCGCGCTTCTGGCGCCGGCGGCGGCGCCGAACGCGGATTTGCTCGCGGCGCTTCCCGCTGCCGCGGCGCCTGCATCCGCCGCCCCCGCCCCCGCCGCCTCCGCCTCCGCCGCCGCGCCCGCGCGCGTCGCGCCGGATTTTTCCCTTTTACGGCGGCTGGGCCTGTATGAGCGCATCCTCGGCCGGGGCGGCCTGCGCGCGCGCGCCGACGGCACGATCGCGCCGGTGCGGCGTCCGCTGGTCCTGCGGGCCTTCGACAACGACGACAACCTGGTCTTCTACCCGACGAAGATTTACGTGCGCCACAAAGTCAGCGGCGAGGAGAAGGCCCTCACCACCGCGGAGTTCGCGGCGGCGCGGCCGGACATCGGCCGCGCGGGGGACTACCGGGACTACGAGTTGTTCGGCCTGCGGGCCGCGGACGGCGGCTCGTTTCGCGATTTTCTGGATGTGCGGAACCCGAGTATTTTCTCCCGGGACATGGCCGCGGCGCTGGCGCGCGCGGACGCCGCCTGGCGCGGCCCGTCGTGGAGCGCGTTCGCTGAGGGGCTGGCCGACGCGCGGGACGCGGCCTGGGTGGCGATCGTCACCTCGCGCGCGCACCGGCCGCAGTCCTTGGCCGACGGCTTTCGCGTTTTAAAGCGGCGCGGGGAGCTCCAGCGCGTCCCGCGCCCGGAGTTGATCTTCCCCGTGGGCGAGCAGTCCGAAATTCAGCGCGCCCTGCCGGAGGCGATGAAGACGCCGGAGCGCAAGACCGAGGTGCTGATGGAGCTGCTGGACCTGCTCCAGTCCGTGCCGCTGGCCGATCCGGCGGCGCGTCACGTCTTGAGCTTTTCCGACGACGATCTCGACCAGATCGAGCGCGTGCGCGCGCGGCTGGCCGCCGATCAGGCCGCGGGACGCTGGCCGCGCGTGCGCATCGTGCTGTTTTCCACGGCGCCGCGCGGCGCGTGGCGCGCCGAGCTTTAAGCGGCGCGCTCCAGGCCGTGCAGGAAGGCGTTGAGCACGGCCAGGACCCCGGCGAAGGCCAGCGCCCAGAAAAATCCCGCCACGCGGAAGCCGGGAACCAGCGCCGCGGTCAGTTCCACCAGGCCGCCGATGATCACGAAGGTGAACAGTCCCAGCGTCAGTATGTTCAGCGGCAGAGTCAGCAGGAGCAGCAGCGGCCGAAGCACCGCGTTGACCAGGCCCAGCACCACCGCCACGATCAGCGCCGTGCCGTAGCCGTCCACGTGCACGCCGGGCAGCAGCCGCGCCGCCACGAACACCGCCAGTCCGCTGAGCAGGAAGCGCGCCAGAGGTTTCATCGTTAAAGATTACCCGTTGCGGCGCGCCGAGTCCAGGAAGGGAAAGTTGTTAGAATGGGCCATGACCAACCGCCCTTCCGCCGACGCCGGCCGCGAGCCCGGCTTCTCGACCTTGGCCGTGCACGCCGGGCAGTCGCCGGACCCCGCCACCGGGGCCATCATGACGCCGGTCTACCTGACGTCCACCTACGTGCAGGAGTGGCCGGAGCGGCATAAGGGCTTCGACTACGCGCGCACGGTCCACCCCACGCGCCTGGCGCTGGAAAAAAACCTGGCGGCTTTGGAGGGCGCGAAGTTCGGGCTGTGCTTCTCCTCGGGCATGGCGGCCACGTCGACGGTGATCGAGGCGTTGTCGTCGGGCGACCACGTGGTCTGCGGCAACGACTTGTACGGCGGCACCTACCGCGTGTTCACGAAGGTGTTCGCGCGCTTCGGCCTGACGTTCTCCTTCGTGGACGCGGCGGACCTGAAGGCGGTCGAGGCCGCGTTCACGCCGCGCACCAAGCTGGTCTGGGTGGAGACGCCGTCGAACCCGCTGCTGAAAATATCCGACATCGGCGCGCTGGCGGGGCTGGCGCACGCCAAGGGCGCGAAGCTCGCCGTCGACAACACCTTCGCCAGCCCCGCGCTCCAGCGGCCGCTTCGGCTCGGCGCGGACGTGGTGGTGCACTCCACGACGAAATATCTGGGCGGCCACTCGGACGTGGTGGGCGGCGCGATCCTGACCTCCGACGAGGCCCTGTTCAAGGAGTTCAAGTTCCTGCAGAACGCCGTGGGCGCGGTGCCCGGCCCGCTGGACTGCTTCCTGGTCCTGCGCGGCACCAAGACCCTGGCCCTGCGCGTGGAGCGCCACTGCGCCAACGCGGCGGTCGTCGCCAAGCACCTGCTCGCGCACCCGGAAGTGGCGCGCGTCCACTACCCCGGCCTGCCCACGCACGCCGGGCACGCGCTGGCGCGCGCCCAAATGACGGGCTTCGGCGGCATGATCTCCTTCGAGCTCAAGGGCGACATCGAGCGCGCCAAGCGCATGATCTCCTCCTGCCGCGTCTTCTCTCTGGCCGAAAGCCTGGGCGGCGTGGAGTCCTTGATCGGCCACCCCGCGTCCATGACCCACGGCTCCATTCCGCGCGAGGAGCGGCTCAAGGCGGGCCTGTCCGACGGCCTGATCCGCCTGTCGGTGGGCATCGAGGACGCCGCCGACCTGACCGCGGACCTGGACTCGGCGATCGTCGCGTCGCTGAAGTCCTAAGCGGTCGCGTGGCGCCTCACCACCCCAGATCCGGCAGGGAGCCGCGCGAGACGGGTTTGGCCGCGTCGGCGCAGATCGCGCGTTTCGGGCACGACACCTTGTCGGCCTGGGCGTTGAGCGAGTCGATCCAGTCGAGCTGAGCTGCAAGGCTGGGACGGTTCATCTTCCTCCGATCCTCGTCCGTCGCGCTGTCTTCGACCGGCCATAGGCAGAAACAGCCGTCCCGGAGAGTGGCTTGCGACGCGTAAATCTGCCTGCGTCCGGTGTTCATCAGATAACGGTCCGCCGCCATCGCCATCAAGCTGGCGGCTTTCTTGCGGCCAAGAGAAATGGACTTCCGCGCCCACGAATATGTGCGCAGATAGTCGTCGGGCGTCGGGCCATGCTGAGAAACGAGAGCGGCTTCGAAATAATCGTCTTTGGATCGCAGGCAACCTTCGGCGGCGATTTCCTTTATGCGTCGAAGCCGCTGCGCGTCTCGCGGGCTGATTTTTTTCCAGTCGATATCGACTTTCGGGTTGCCGGAAGAGTCGGTTCGGTCCGCCTGATCCGCGTTGAAAATGGCTTTGATCTCCGCCGTATGACCACGGCAACGGTCGCGCGGCGGCACCTGCGCGCAGGCTCCGGCGAGCGCGATCAGCGCGAGGGCCCGCTCCGGCGCGAAAAACCGCGAGGATCGGCCGAGGTTCATCACGAGCTCATTCCGGCGGAGGGGTTCGCGTGCCCGGCCCGACGCAGATGGCGGCGCAGGATTTCCTCGATCCACGGCGCGTCGTCGACGCGGCGCACGCGGGCGAGGACGGCCCGCGCGTCGGCGCCGCGGCCGGCGCCCGCGTAGGCCTCGGCCGCGGAGGCGGCCTGCTCGACGCAGAACTCGCGCATCATGTGGAGCCGCTCCGCGTCCTTCGCGGAGTTTTTGCCCCAATATTCGGAAGCGCACCGCGCGAACTCGCCTTCGGCGCTCTTGAGTGAGCGCGCGGCCGCGGCGTCGGAATAGCGGCGCTTGTCCAGGAAATCGTCGAACATCATCGGGGCCAGGACTCGGCGGCGCGCGTCGCGGGCGGGCAAGGAATCGAACAAGACGAGGTCGGCGTCGGGTTTGGCCAGCCACCGCGACAGCGCCAGCCAGTCGCGCGCGTCGTCGGTGGTGAAATAGGGGCTCAGAAGATTTTGACGCGCTTGACAGAAGCGCCGGTCGAGGGCGGACTTGGCCGGCGGGTAGCCGCGCGCCAGGCTGTTCAGGATCGCGGGCAGATAGCTGGAGCGCACGCCCGAAAACTCGCGCTCGCGCTTCATGCCGTCGTCATAGAGCCACAGCAGGTCGGCCAGCGCGTCTTGATCGCGCCCGGAATCCATCAGCGCCTGCGCCAGATCGAAGCGCGCTTGAACGTAGGCGCCGGGCGTCTTCGCGGCCGCCGCCTTCGCGCGCATCCGCCCGACGGAGGTTCCGCCCGCCAGATCGTCCTGGATTCCGGAGATCAGATCGGCCGACGAGTAATAGCCGACCAGGCGGCCCAGCTCGGAGCCGTCGGGCCTCAGGATCAGCACCGTCGGAAACGCGTAGACCCGGCGGCGGCGGCAGAACGCGGCGCCGCCGTCGACGCCGACGGCCAGGCCGCGCCCCTTCAAAAATCCAGCCACGGCCGGGTCGCGCCAGGTCGTCAGTTCCATCTCGCGGCAGGGGCCGCAGCCTTCCGTACTCACCGCGGCCAGCACGAACTGGAGCTTCGCGCGCGCGGCGTCCTGGAGGGCCGAGTCCAGCGACCCGGCGCGCAGCGCCGACGGCGCCGGCGTAGATCCCCTCGCGCCGACGGCCAGCGTCAGGCACGCGGCGGCCAAAAGCGCTCTCACCTCGCCAGGATGGCGCCGGAGAAGTTTGCCGTCAAGACCCATGTTCTGCGCGAGACGCGTCGATGCCTGGGCGGAGCATGGCGGCGGCCGCCAGAAGAAAGGCATGTCCGATCAGGAAGTAGTAGTTGGCGAAGGCCTGCTTGCTGGTCGAAACGAACAACAACAAAGCGGACCCATAGGCGGCCGCGAAAGCGGCGACAGGCCCATGTCCGGCGCGGCGTATCAGCCATGCGATGAATATCAACACAAGCGCCGGGCCGATCTTCATCATCGACGGGAACGCGACGGCGAAGCTGAGGGAGTCTTCCCGGAACGGCTGTGCCAATTGGAAGAGAACCAGATCATGCCACAATCCCTGAAAATTCCAGAATGCGAACGGCGCTGCCGTGGCGGCGGCGACCGCCAAGGATTGCCCGGCTAATCTCCAATAGGCCTTCCATCGAAAGGGGAAAATGAGATAGCCGAGCAGCGGCAATGCCAAAACATCGTATTGCTTCGCCGCCAGAAACAGGCCGAGGGCCAGCGGCAGCCACCCTCGCTTTTTCACCGCCGCATAGACGGTTGCGCTCAGCGTCATCAGAACCAGCGGTTCCGTCCAGCACAGCCGCTCGACGGAAAGTGTGAGCGGACTGAAGAGCAGCGCCGAAACGATCCATAGCCCGCGCGCGTCGGGCCGGATCGCGAAAAGAAGCCAGGCCGCCGCGATCACGGCGAAGAGGGAGCTGAGTCGGACGTCGCCGCAGGCGTAGCCCGGGAGCGTCCATAAGAGAGTCAACGGCGTGTAGGGGAAGCCGACTTGCACGCGCCCTCCGACCACCATCCCGGGGCCGTAATAGATCGCCGTATGCGGGGGATCATAAATGTCGGCCTGAGTCGTGCCATACGGGTTGACGCCATGCAGCAGACTCTTGGCGGCGTCGCGTTGAAACGTATAGGTGTCGATGTGAGCCGCGACGCCGAATTTCAGCGTTAAAAGCGCCAACGAGCAATGGATCAAGATCAGCGCGGAGAAAATCAGCCACAAACGGCGAGTCCCGCCCGGCGGTGGGAGCATCGTGCCGTCGGGCGGGGTCGGCCGAGTGATGGCGGCGGCGCTGAGCGCGAGCGCGAGAGACATCAATCCCAAGAGGACGTAGAGTCCGGGTTCGGGGACATGGAATTTTCCGCCCGGCGCGGCGCTCGGCGCGGCGAGGATCATCCCCGCGAATGCCGCCGCGATCGTCAGCCCGCCCGCGCAGGCCAGGAGAATCGCGGGTTGATGGCGCGGCTTGCCGCGAAGCAAGCCCTCCGGCGATATTTTAAGCGCGGACACGTCGATTCCATTTCCCAATCGCGGAAGCCTCCGGGACCTGCCGACGGATTGTAACCGGGTAATCGATGCGCCGCCAGCCCGCGGACGCAGCAAGACGCGCGGTCAGTACCAGTCGACGAACAGCAGCCGGTGGTCGCGCGGCGGCAGGCGCGGCGGGGCGTCCAGGCGCGGGCCCGTCCAGACGACGGCGGCGCGCACGCCCGCGGCGACGCGCAGGCGGTGGCGCCCGGCGGCGAGAACGGCGACGCCGCCTGAGAACGGCGCGCCGTCCAGACGCGCGCCCGCAGGCAATCCCGTGCCTTCGATCTTGGAGATCGCGTAACGGCCGGCGCGCAACACCTCGAAGTCGCCGCCCCCGGGAGGGGTGTCCGCGCCCAGCGTTAAAAAATCGTCGGACAGCGGCACGTAGTGCGCCGAGACGTAGGAGCGGTCGGCCAGGGGCAGCCAGTCGGTGCGGTAGCTGGGCAGGAAGACCGCCGGTGGATTGCGCGCCAGCAGTTCGCGCGCGGGCGGGGCCGAACCGTCGACGAAGCCGCGGATGTTGAGCGTGTCCAGCAGCCAGCGCTCTCCGACTTCGGGACGCGCGGGCACGAGGCCGACGCCGTCATAGACCGGGTCGTCTTCGGACGTCAGCGCTTCGGCCGCGTCCATCACTCGCACCTGGCGCGCGTTGGTCCAGACAGACTCCCAAACGACGGCGGCCGCGAACGGCGCCGCATACAACAGGAGCGCCAGCGACCACGCCAATTCGGGATGCTCGTGGATCGTTGCGTTCAGGCGGCCGGCGTAGCGATAGACGGCAAGGAACGCGAACGGCAGCAAGTTCAATAGGTTGTAGGCGTAAGGCCGCGGGTTGACGAGCAGCGCCGCGAGCGCGCCTGCGGCCAGCGCCGCCTCCGGGAATTCCCCGGACCAAGAGAGCGTCGTCGCCTTTGACCGGCGCAGTTCCCGGACGGCGGAAAAAAGAGCCGCGCAGAACAAGGCCAGCATGAGCGGAGCCTCGGCGAAGAAGCGGCCGAAGGCTTCCCAGAGCGGGAAGCGCGGCACGTTCATCGACGCCGCGCGCATGAGCGCGACGTTTGCCTGGTAGGCAGGCCAGAGTCCCAGCGCGTGGTAAGCCGCGACTCCCGCCGCCAGCGCGGTCGCCGAGCCTGCGATCCAGGAAAGAACCAAGTCGCGTCGCGGCGCGCGATGACCCGGCGGTGGAGCCAGCAGGAACGCCGCCGACAGCGGCAGCGTGTAGACGAAAGCTTTGAACGCGACGGACTGAAGCAATACGGCGATCGCGCCGGCGGCGAAATACGCCCGGCGGCCTCCAGGGCGTACGCGCAGGACGTACCATGTCAGTAGAAGGCCGGTCAGCAAGAAGTTGTCGTGGCGGATCTCCAAGCCGTATTCCCACATCGGGGCCAGGCACGCGGCGGCCAGAAGGGCGAGAAGTCCGCGCCGGGAGGCCAGGCGCTCGCCGGTGCAGGCGGCGATCAACACGAGGTTCAACCAGAACAGCGCGAGCATCGCGCGGCGCCCCCGCGCGAACAGATCCCGGGAACGCGCCCAGCCGTGCGTCAGGCTCGACAGCGCGACGAGAAACGCGCCGGGGTCCGTGGCGAAGTCGGCTTGGCGGCCTTGCGCGATGATGCGCGCGTTGGTGATGCTGTAGCACTCGTCGACCTGGTAGACGCGCGTGGCCGACAGGCGCGCGGAGAAAATGACCAGCACGGCCAGCGTCGCCAGCAGGGGGAGGAGACCGAGCAGACCGTCGCCGTGCCGGCGCATGCCGCCTACCAGCCGCCGGACGCGCCGCCGCCGCCGAAGCTGCCGCCGCCGCCGGAAAAACCTCCTCCGCCGCCGAAGCCGCCGAACCCTCCGCCCGACCAGTAGCCGCTCGACCACCCCGCGGCGCCGGTGTACACCTTGCCTTGGCTTGCGCCCATGTTCTTGGCCGCGGCCTTGCCCCAGTCCGAGCGGCCGATCAGGAGCTTGAGGATTGGAAACAGCACCAGGTGCAGGCCCAGCGCGACGGAGCCCGCGGCGGCGCCCCACAGCGCCATGGGAAACGAGGACCAGAACGGGATCAGGAAGAAATACAGGAACCAGCCCTGGGCGGCGCCCACCAGGCCGATGGCCTCGAACACGCCCAGTATGCCCAGCACGAAGACGCTGAGCAGTATTTTCTCGGCCAACGTGCCGCCCATCTCTCCGCGCGAGGACGTGAAAGGCGCGGGCTCCGGTCCCGGGGCGTACGTCCCGTCGATGGCGGACAGGATCGCGCCCGCGCCGGCGCCGATCCCGCCCGGGTAATCTCCGGCGCGCAGACGAGGGGCCACGACGTCGCGGATGATGCGGCCGCACAGCGCGTCGGGCAGGACGCCCTCCAGGCCGTAGCCCACCTCGATGCGCAGCTTGCGGTCGTCGCGCGAGATCAGGAACAGCACGCCGTCGTCCTTGCCCTTGCGGCCCAACTGCCAGGTGCGCGAGACCTGGAGCGCATAGTCCTCGATCTCTTCGCCCTCCAACGACGGCAAGGTCAGCACGACCACCTGATGTCCGGTCTTGGCCTCGTGATCCTTGAGCGTCTGCTCCAGGCGCGCGGCGGTCGCGGCGTCCAGCAAGCGGGCGTCGTCGACGACGCGGCCGGAGAGAAACGGCACGTCGAGCGCAGCCCCCGGCCGCGCCAGCGCCGCCGCGGCCAGCAGGACGAGGGCCGCGCGCCTCACGCGCCGTCCTCCTCGACGGCTTCGTCGCCCAGATCTCCGCCGCCGCGTCCGGAGAGTCCCGCGGCCGCGAGGACCTTCGCGGCCTCCTCCACCGCGGCGACAAGCCCGTCGCCGATCCGGCCGCGCGCGGCCGCCGCGGTCAGCGCGTCGACCACCGGCGTCCAGGCCTGGGGCGGCACGCGCGCGCGCACGGATTCATCGGCCAGCACCACGGCGCGGCGCTCCAAAAGGCTCGCGAAGATCAGCACGCCGTCGCGGGCCTTCGCGCGGTCCAGGCCGCGGTCGAAGAACACCTCCTTGGCCCGGCGCGCGACGGACTCGTCGAGATGATGCGCGCCCACGAAGAAGCGCTTGAACGCCGGCACCCAACGGCCCAGCGCCGCGCCCAGCAGGCCCGCGGCGGGGACGCAGAGCAGGGCCTTCCACAGCGGCCACAGCACGGGCGAGGTGAAATCCGCCGCGATCAGCGCCGAAGCGGCCAGCGCCGCGCCGGCGGCCGCGCCTCCCCAGATGGACTCCGGGTAGTGACCGCTTTCGGAAAAAACACAGGGTACGATCTCGGCCGCGACTTCCCTCTCGGCCTTGTCGACTGCCTCGCGGATGCGCGCGTGATCGTCCGGGGTCAGCATGCGCAAAGGATGGCTGATCGCGGCGCGCGCGTCAATGCCCCCTCGGAGCCGCGCAGACTGATACAATCCGGCCATGACCGCGGTTTTGGAAGCGAAGAATCTGGTCAAGCGCTACCCGGGCGCCGCCGCCAACGCGGTCGACGGTCTGTCTCTGTCGCTGAGCCAGGGCGCGTGCCTGGGCCTGCTGGGTCCCAACGGCGCGGGCAAGACGACCACCATCGAGATCATGGAGGGCATCTCCCAGCCGGACTCCGGCGAGGTGCTCTACCGCGGCGCGCCGATCGGCCGGGATTTTCGCGAGCGCACCGGCATCCAGTTCCAGCAGACGGCCTTGCAGGACCACCTGAGCGTGCGCGAGGTGCTGGACCTGTTCGGCCGTCTCTACCCGCGCGCCGTGCCCACGGCGGAACTGGCGGCGCTGTGCGATCTGGGCGAATTTTTGGAGCGCGACTCCAAGAAGCTGTCGGGCGGCCAGCGACAGCGCGTGCTTCTGGCCGTGGCGCTGGTCAACGATCCCGACGTGCTCTTCCTTGACGAACCGACCACCGGCCTGGACCCGCAGGCGCGGCGCAAGTTCTGGGAGCTGGTGCGCTTGATCAAGAGCCGGGGCAAGACCATCCTGCTCACCACGCATTACATGGAAGAGGCCTACGCGTTGTGCGACGAGGTGGCCATTGTGGACGCGGGACGCGTGATCGCCCAGGGCCAGCCCGACCGTCTGCTCAAGGAGCATTTCGACGGCGTCACCATCGAACTGCCCCAGGCGGATTTCCGCGCGCCCGCTTCGGCTCTGCCGGGCAAGCTGGTGGAGCGCGACGGGATCGTGGAGGTCTTCACCGCCGACGTCGACGCGACGTTGGGCGCGCTGATCGCCTCCGGCTCCACGCTGGCGCGGCTTAAAGTTCGGCCGCGTTCCTTGGAAGACTTGTTTCTGGAGCTCACGGGCAAGGAACTGCGCGAATGATTTCCTTTCGCCGCTTTTGGGCCGTGGCCGTGGCGCGCGGCAAGGAGTTCGTGCGCGACCGCGGGGCGCTGGCGTGGAACCTGGCGTTCCCTCTGTTCGTGGTCTTCGGCATGGCCTTCGCGTTCTCCGGCGACGCGCAGGACGTGTTCAAGGTGGGCGTGGCCGGGCCGGCGTCGGCCCTGCCGCCGGGGTTCGCCGCCACGAAGTACGTGAAATTCGTGCCGTTTGCCGACGCGCAGACGGGCCAGCAGCGCCTGCGCCACCACCAGATCGACATGCTGGTGTCGCCCGGCCGTCCGCTGCGCTATTGGATCAACGATTCCTCGCCGAAGGGCTACCTGATCGAGCGCGTGATGCTCGGCACCGACGCGGGCGCGCCGCCGCCGACGCGCGGCGTGGTGAGCGGACGTCCCATCCGCTACGTGGACTGGCTGGTGAGCGGCCTGCTGGCCATGAACATGATGTTCTCCGCGTTGTTCGGCGTGGGCTATGCGATCGTGCGCTACCGCAAGAACGGCGTGCTCAAACGCCTGAAAGCCACGCCGCTGACGGCGCTGGAGTTCCTCGCGGCGCAGGTGGCCTCGCGCCTGGTGCTGATCATGGCGGTCTTCGCCATCGTCTACCACGGCGCGGACTTCTTCCTGCACTTCGAGCGCCTGGGCTCCTTGGCCGCCCTATACACGATCTTCCTGATCGGCGCGGTCTGCCTGATCTCCCTGGGCCTGCTGGTCTCCGCGCGCACCGACAGCGAGGAGCTGGCCGGCGGCATGCTCAACCTGCTGTCCTGGCCGATGATGTTCCTCTCCGGCGTCTGGTTCAGCCTGGAGGGCGCGCCGCGCCCCCTGCGGTTGCTTGCCGACTGCATGCCCCTGACCCACGTCATCGACGCCGCGCGCGCGGTGATGACCGAGGGCGCGACGCTCTCCCAGGTCTCCGACCACCTGTACTTCCTCGTCGGCATGACGATGGGCTTTCTCTTCGTCGGGGCGCGCACGTTTCGCTGGGAGTAATCCCGCCGCGGCCGATTCGCGGCTATTGGGCCGCGTCGCGCTCGGCGGCTTCCACGCGAGAGCGCAGTTCGGCCACTCTCTTCTGCGCGTCGACGAGGTCCGCGGCTTTGGTTGCGTCGGAAACTTTCGCTTCGAGCACATAGGCCAGTCCGCGCGCCAAATTCGCGCGGGCGACCGCCAGTTTCCACTGAGCGGGGGAGTCGATTCCATCCGGAAATTCGGCGGAGATCGTCCGATACGGCGCGGGCGGCGGATCCGGGAGGGGCGCGGCGTCTTTTTTAAGAAGAACGTCCGCGGCGTATATCCGCGCCTTGAGGTCGTCGGACTCGAAGAGCATCGTTTTCGCGGCCCATGCGACGGCGGCGCGCGTCCGCGGGTCGGTCCGCGCGCGGCCGCGCATCCGGCCGAGCGTCCAAATCTTCAGGTTCTCGATGTCCGACGCGTAGTTGTCCAGGTTCGCCGCCAGCTGATATTCCTCGGGGACGCGGCCATCGCACCCGTCGCACACGTTGTCGCCGTAGATGATGGGCCAGCCCTCGGAATCCAGCGCCGCCAGGGCGTTGGGCCCCGCGTCGGCCGCGTCATTTCTCCGCGCGCGAGGCGCGTGCGCGGTGCAGGAGGCGACCAGAAGCGACATCGCGATCGGCGCGGCGAAATTTATTTTCACGGGTTCCTTCGCGGGTGCCGCGGCCGGACATCGGGAGGGTATCCCGGCCGCGGAGAATTGTCAATAAGGCCGCCCGCGCTCAGCGCGAGCGCTTGACCCCGCGCCGCGGGCACAGGTCCGCGAGCGGGCAGCGCGAGCATCGCGGCGAGACGGGCACGCACACGTTTTGGCCGAAGGCGACGAGGAGGTCGTTGTAGGTCATCCAGTGCCGGGCGGGGAGTTTGCGGCGCAGGGCGCGCTCGGTGTCGTCGGGCGTCCGGGCGCGCACGTAGTCCCAGATGTTCGAGATGCGGTGGACGTGGGTGTCCACGCAGATGCCGGGCTTGTTCCAGCCCAAGGTCACCACCAGGTTGGCGGTCTTTCTGCCCACGCCCTTGAGGGTGCACAAGGTCTCCACGTCGTCGGGGACGCGGCCGTCGAAGCGCGCTAAAAGATCGCGCGCGGCGTTCTTCAGCGTGCGCGCCTTGACGCGGAAGAAGCTGGCGGGATAGATGGCTTTTTCGATGGCGCGGACGTCCAAGGCGGCGAGCGCTCGCGGCGTGTCCGCCAGCGCCAGCAGGCGCGCGGTCGCGGGGAAGGTTACGGCGTCCTTGGTGCGCAGGCTGATCAGCGTTGAAACCAGCACGGCGAAAGGCTTGCCCGCCACCGCGCCCACGGCGGGGACTTTCCACTGGCGCGCCTCGCGCCGCAGAAGAGACAGCGCGCGGTCGATGGGAAACGTCACGGGGTCGCGGTCGCGCGCGCGGCGCGGATCTGCGCGCTGCGCACTTCCTCGCGCAGGAAAGCCAGGCGGCGGTCTCGAGCGAGCGCGCGCAGGGTGTCGAGGGTTCCCAAAAATGGGATCCAGCCGGCCCGCACCTCGTCGGCCTGCGCGGCGCCACGGGCGGCGTCGACGGCCTCGGCGATCGCGGCCAGGGCCTCGGCGCGGCCCGGCGGCTGGGCGGCGGGACGGAGTTTGAAGAACGCGCCGTCCAGGCGCGCGCGCAGGCCGAAACTCGGCGTCAGCGGGGCGTCCTCATCGCCGGAGGGGCGGCCCGCGAAAACGGAGGCGGGGCGCGGTTCACGCGAGGAGTAGGGAATCACGACGAAGCTTTCACGGCGCTCAGCGGGACCGGCGCAGACCTCGTCGCCGTGCGCCACGCACAGGTCGCGGCCTTCCAGGAGGTCGAGAAACAGCGCGGCGTCCTTGTCGTCGGCGGCCGCGCCCAGGCCGCCCAGCAGGACGAACGGGCGCGACGCGGAGCGCGCGCGCACGAACTCGGAGAGCCGGAACAGCCGTCCCCAGCGCCGCGCCGCGTCTGCGCCGGGCTCCAGATGCACGGAGTAGGCGTCGAAGATGTTCGCGCCGTCGCCGACGGCCACGACGAGCGCGCCGAAGCCGTCGCCCAGGTCCAGCCGCGCCTGGTCCGAGGCGTGCAGGCCGCGCAGGAGGATCGCCAATCCCAGGGCCTGGTCGGCCGCGGCGTCCGTGGCCCCTTGAGCCCGCGCCAGCGCGGCCACGTCCCGGCCGCGCCAGATGTCCTGGAGCGCCGCGACGTCCGGCGCCGCGGACTTGAGCGCCGCGGCGATCGCCGCGCGCCGCGCGGGCCAGTCCTGCAGGGCGCGGCGCGGCCCCGCGACGTTCAGCGTCAGTACGGCCAGCGAAAGCGCCGCGGCTTTCACGCCGTCAGCGCAGGAGCGCGCCCTCGGCGCGCAGCAGCCGCCGCTTTTTTTCCACGCCGCCCGCGGCGGAGTAGCCGGTCAAGCGTCCATCGGCGCCGACCACGCGGTGGCAGGGCACGACCGGAGCGAACGGGTTGCGGCCCAGCGCCCCGCCCACCGCGCGCGCCGCCCCCGGCTTGCCGATGCGGCGCGCGATCCAGCCGTAGGTGCGCACCTCGCCTTTCGGGATTTCGGCGCAGGCCCGCCACACCGCCTGGGAAAACGCCGGGTACGTCTTCATCGCGTCGAGGATTTTCTTGGGGAGAGAGGATTGCATATGAGGGCGATTATATCATGCGTGCCGCTCATCGGCGGGCGTGCTAGAATGGGGCGTCGGTTTCGCGCCGCCGACAGGAGATCGCCATGCGCAGCCTTGCCGCCGTGCTCGCCGCCGCCATGTTCGCCGTCTGCGCCGCCGCCGACTCGCCCGCGCCCGTCGCGCCGGGACAGGACGCGCCCAACCGCTTCAGCCCCACCGGCGAGCCCGCCGACGAGGGCATGAACGGCCGCTGCGGCGTCGAGCGCTGGGGCGTCAAGACGCTGTCGGACCCGGACGCGGCCTCGGTCGACTTCGCCGACGTCGTCGACACCTCGGTCCACGCGTTGATCACGAATCCTCCGCAGTCGCCGTGGAGCGCGTCGCAATATCCCGCGGACCAGCGCACGTTGAGCGGCCCGTACTCGGAAGTGACGGTCTACCGGATCCACGGCCTGATGACCGAGGCGCGCCGCGAGGCCGACCACGACTATCACGCGGTCATCATGGACCCGAACACCTCGGAAACCATGATCGTCGAGTTCCCCGATCCCGCCTGCCCCGGCGCGGATTCGTCGGCCTACTCCAGCGCGCTCGCCTCCTCCCGCGCGCAGTTCGAGGCGATGTTCGGCGCCGCTCCTTCCTACCCGGGCGTGCTGAAGCCGAATCCGCCGCCGGCGGTCGTCGTGACCGGGGTGCGCTTTTTCGACCCGATCCACGGCCAGGACGGCGTGGCGCCCAACGGCGTGGAACTGCACCCGGCGCTGAGCATCGCGGCCGACGCGCCGCTCGCCTCTCCGGTTCCGACGGTGCTGCCCGCTCCAGCGCCCGCGCCCTAGCTGCGCAGGCCGTCCAGGTCCATCGCGCGCAGGCGCGGCGACCACAGCGCCGCTGCCGCGACGGTGACGAGGGTCAGCAGTCCGCCGCAGACCACCGAGGGCACGGTGCCCAGGAGCTTGGCCGCGGCGCCGGACTCGAAGGCGCCAAGCTCGTTGGAGGTGCCGATGAACATGGAGTTGACCGCGGCCACGCGCCCGCGCATGCCCGGCGGCGAGGCGAGCTGCACGATCGCGCCGCGGATGACCATGCTCACGCTGTCAAGCGCGCCGGCCAGCGCCAGCAGAGCCGCCGACAGGCGGACGTCGCGCGACAGCGCGAAGGCGATGACGCACAGGCCGAAGCCGGTCACCACGGTGAGCAGGAGCTTGCCCGCGCCGCGGTTGGGCGTGCGGCGGATCATCAGCGCGCTGCCCAGCAAGGCCCCGAGCGAAGGGGCCGCCATCAGCAGCCCCAGGCCGGACGCGCCGACGCGCAGGATGTCGGCGGCGAAAATGGGGAGGATCGCCTCCACGCCGCCGAAGAGAACGGCGAACATGTCGAGCGCGAGCGCGGGCAGCAGCACCTCGTCGGCGAACACGAAGCGCAGGCCGGAGGTCATGCGGCGCCAGGCGCTTTCAGCCGGACCTGGAGCGGCGGGTTCGGGGGCGGGCGCCGCGGGCGGGCGGATGGCGGCGGTCATCAGCAGCGAACACAACAAGAGCGCCGCGCCCAGCCCGTAGGGAACCTGCGCGCCTTTCCAGGCGAAAAGGACTCCGCCCAGTCCCGGACCGATCACCGACGCGGTCTGGAAGGCCGTCGTGATCCACGCCGAGGAGCGCGCCAGCGCCGCGCGCGGCACCAGGCGCGGCACCAACGCGTACAGCGCGGGCTGGGAAAAACCGCGCGCGGCGCCGGCGATGAACGCCGCCGCGTAGATGAGTGCGAGGTGCCGGGCTTCGCTCAGACCCGCCCC
>JAJXVH010000144.1 GCA_021782205.1 bacterium
CCGTCGGCGCCGTGATCTCCGTCTCATAAACCAAACACAAGGAACCGCTCAATGAAAAAGGTGCTTCTGTCGGCCGCAGTTCTGGCGCTGGCGTCCGCGGCGCGCGCGCAGCTGCTGGACTACACGCCGCCGTCCACGGGCGGGGACTTCGCGTCCCTGCAGACCGCGGCTTTGCTGGGCGTGGACGCGCTCAGCGGCGACAGCAAGAACCCGCGCCTGCATTACGGCGGGCTGACCGTGCAGACCTACTACAACGTGACGGAGACCTACGACACCAACATCTTCCTGGCACCCACCGGCGGCACCAGCGCCGGCGGCGTGGCCCCGGTGCGAAACTCTTGGATCATGGACAACAACCTGGGCTTCAAGTCCGAATACAAGATCTCCCCGCGCCACAAGATCGACCTGGACTACGACTTCTCAGCGCTCAGCTACCAGGGCAACGGCGGCTCCTCGCAGGTGGACCCCGCGGCCAACAACGCCTACGACCAGGCCGTGGGCCTGGGCTACACCTACACCGGCGCGCACGGCATCTCCGCCAAGCTGCGCGACAACTACGTCAACACCACCGACCCCGCCGACACCGAGTTGACCACCCGCTACCACCGCTGGGAGAACATGGTGGGCGGCGAGGCCGAATACTCGCCCTCGCACACCAGCTTCGTGTCCGTGGACGCCGAGAGCACCCGCGACAAGTACATCACCAACGACCCCCAGATCCGCGCCCTGCTTGACCGCATCACCGAGAACGTGGGCGGACGCGTGGGCTACTACGTGGCGCCCAAGACCAAGGTCTTCGTGGCCTACCACGCCCAGGACATGCACTTCACGGACTACAACCCGGCCCTGACCGCCAGCCCCGCCCGCGACAACCACTCCGACATCGTCAGCGTGGGCGTGGAGGGCCAGATCGCGCCCAAGCTCAAGGCCATGATGGAGACCGGCTACACCTACACGCACTTCGTGGCCCCGGCGCTCAACACGTCCAACTCCACCGTCCGCTTCTGGAGCTTCGACGGCGGCCTGTTCTACACGCCCTGGGAGAAGACCAACGTGAACCTGACCGTCAACCGCGGCCTGGATCCCGCGGTCCTGGGCGCCAACCAGTATTACATCGCCACCACGGGGTCCTTGGCCGTCATGCACCGCTTCCCGTGGAACCTGACGCTGGGCGCCAACGGCAGCATCGAGCGCGACAACTACCTCTCGCCCATCTCCATCGGCGGCTCCACCAGCGACGTGTTCTACGGCAACGCCTACACCGGCGGCGTGCTGGCGGCCTACGACTTCAATAAATACCTGCGCGGCTCCGCGAACTACATGTACATCTCGCGCTTCACGGACTTCGCGGCCTACGACTACATCGACCACCGCACCAGCGTGACGCTGACCCTGCGCTACTAGTCGATGCGATCGCGTCCGGAGGCGGCGATGCGCGCTCTCGCCGCCTCCGTGATTTTTACGGCCGCCCTGTCCGCGTGCGCCGGCCGGCGCGCGGCCTCCCCGCTGGACGCCCAGCGCGTGCAGGCCGAGGACCTGGCCGTGGCCGCCGCCGTCCAGCAGGCCCAAGCCAAGACCCAAGACGCCGACTACCGCCTGGGCGGCGCGGACCTTCTGGAGATCGCCGTCTTCGGCGAGAAGGACCTGGACCGCAAGGTGCGCGTCAGCCAGGACGGCACCATCACCTTCCCGCTGGCGGGCTCGGTGCACGTGGGGGGGTTGACCACCGCGAACGCGGAGGCGGCGCTGGCCAAGCGCCTGTCGGCCTACCTGCGCGACCCGCAGGTCTCCATCTTCATCAAGGAGTACGGCAACAAGAAGGTCTTCGTCTTCGGCCAGGTGGCCAAGCCCGGCGCCATCGAACTGCCCGAGGAGACCCCGCTCACGGTCCTGGGCGCCGTCTCCCAGGCCCAGGGATTTACGCCCATCGCCGCCCCCGACCGCACCCGCGTCATCCGCATGGTCGACGGCAAGAGCCAGACCTTCGTCATCGTCGTCTCCGACATCACCCAGCGCGGCCAGAAGGACAAGGACATGGTCCTCAAGCCCAACGACATCGTCTACGTGCCGGAGAGCATGTTCTAGGGCGCGCGGCGCGCTTCCAGCGCCGCGATGCGCCGGCCGTGGTCGTCCAAGATCGCCGGAAACGTGACCGTCTCCCGCCACAACGTCTCCATGCGGGAGGCCGAGGCGTCGAGAAGGCGCGCGACGTCGTTCCTGATCCCCGCCAAGCCCTCGGTCAACGCTTCTTCCATCCGCGAAACGCGCACGCCCAGCCGGTCGTCGGCCAGCGCCGCGCGGCGAAAACCCTCGCGCATCTCCGCGCGCAGCTCCGCGCGCACGCCCTCCATGTCGGACTTGAGCTCCGTGCGCAGGCCATCCATGTCGGACTTGAGCTCCGTGCGCAGGCCATCCATGTCGGACTTGAGCTCCGTGCGCAGGCCATCCATGTCGGACTTGATCTCCGTGCGCAGGCCGTCCATGTCGGATTTGAGCACCTTGCCCATGCCGTCCATGTCGGACTTCAGCTCCGTGCGCAGGCCGTCCATGTCGGACTTGAGCGCGGTTTGAACCCCGCCCAGGTCCGCCTTCGTCGCCGCCGTCGATTTTTTTATCGCCATGGGATATATACGCGCCGACCCCCGAAAAAGTTCCATGGCCCGCGCTGTTGGATTTTACATCCTCCCGCCGCACGCGTCCAGGGCCCAACGGCCCCGTCGAGAAAATCGAGGAACTTGCTATAATGACACCCATGCCCGCCCCCGAAACCACCGACGCCGACGAGCTGGACCTTTCGCATTATCTGGACGTCCTGCTGCGGCGGCGCTGGATCGTGGCATCGGCCGCGCTCATCGTCTTCGTCTCGACGGCGCTGGTGACCTTCACCATGCGCCCGGTCTACCAGGCCGGCGCCATGCTCATCATCGAAAAAGAGCGCAGCGGGGAGACCGCGGCCCCCGCGGGGTCCTTCATCGTCAACTCCGACGACGACTATTACCAGACCCAATACAAGCTCCTGCAAAGCGAGACCCTGCTGCGCCGCGTCTACACGGAGTTGAACCTCGCCCAGACCGAGGACTTCAAGGGCCCTCACGGCTTCGAGAACTTTCAAAAGGCCATCTCCATCTCGCCGGTGCTGCGCAGCCGCCTGGTCTACGTGCGCGCGCAGTCCCACGACGCGGCCCTGGCCGCGGCCGCGGCCAACCGCCTGAGCGCGGACTTCGTCGACGAGAACCTTGAAAACCAGCTCTTCATCTCCAAGGAAGTCCTCCACGCCCTGCAGTCCGACGGCGCCGGCTCCGGCTCCGCGGCGGACTCCCTGCCCGCCGTGGTGGACAACAAGCTCATTCAAACGCTCAAGGGCGAATACGCCGACCTGCAGGCCAAGCACGCGGAGCTCTCCCAGCGCTACACCGCCCGCTACCCCATGATCGTGCAGATCACCTCGCAGATGAACGCCCTGCGCGACCAGATCCAGACCGAGACCGCCCGCGTGGTCTCCTCCATGAAGACGGAGCTTTCCGGCCAGCTCAAGGGCAACAACGTGCGCGTCATCGACCCCGCCGACGTGCCGCAAAAGCCCGTGCGCCCGCGCAAGCTGCTGAACCTGGCGCTGGGACTGCTGGGCGGCTTGGGCCTGGGCACGGCGCTGGCCTTCCTGATCGAGACCATCGACCAGTCCGTGCGCACCCAGGCCGACGTGGAGGAGCGCCTGGGCCTGCCCTTTTTGGGCATACTGCCGCAGACCGTGATCGGCGAGACGCCTTACGCGCCCCTGCTGGCCCGCGAGTCCTCGCTGACGGCGGAGGCCTTCCGCAACCTGCGCACCATGGTGGACTTCGCGGGAGTCGACGGCGCGGCCAAGTCCCTGCTGGTCACCTCCACCATGCAGGGCGAGGGCAAGAGCTACGCGGCGGCCAACCTGGCCGTGGCGCTGTCCCAGCTGGGCGAGAGCGTGCTTCTCATCGACGGCGACCTGCGCCGCCCCAGCCTGCACCGAGCCTTCCGCCTGCCGCCCGAGCACGGCCTGTCGCAATTCCTGGCCGGCGGCAAGGACGCCGCGGAGCTCGCGTCGCTGGTGCTTGAGACCGACGCGCCGGGCCTGAAGGTCCTGCCCTGCGGCCCGCGCCCGCCCAACCCCTCGGAGCTGCTCAACACGCCGCGCCTGCTGGCCCTGCTGGCCTGGGCCAAGGCCTCCTTCGACCGCGTGGTGGTGGACTGCACGCCCATGTTTCCCATCAACGACACCTTGCTGTGGGGCCGCCACGTGAAGTCCGCGGTGTTCGTCGCGCGCTACGGCCGCACGCGCGCGCCGCTGATCGCCGACGCCGCGCGCAAGCTTGCCGGCGGCGGCGTCAAGGTCCTGGGGGTCGTCGTCAACGCGGCCACTCCCGGCGGCCTGTCCTACGCGTCCTACGGCTACCACTACCAGCAGTATTACCACGCCTACGCCCAGGACTCCGGCCCCGCCCAGGCGGCCTGAGCGCCCGACGGGCAATTGCTATAATTCCATACCGCCCATGCGCCCGCC
>JAJXVH010000145.1 GCA_021782205.1 bacterium
CCTGGCTGCGCGTCTGCAAGGCCGCGGCACTTCCCGGCGCCAGCGCCAGCGCCGCGCTCGCGTCCTGCGCGGCTTCCGCGTTGCGCCCCATGCGCGACAGCGCGATGGCGCGGTAGTTGAGCGCCTGTGCGTTGGACGGGTTCAACTGCACCGCCTTCGTGGCCAGATCATAGGCCGACTGAAAGTCGTTCATGCGCATGGCGTTGGCCGCGTCGCGCGCCGACTGCGCCGAGCGCGCGATCGCATCGGAGCCGCCCGCCTGCGCCTGCCTTGTATACTGCGCGACCTCGCCCTCGCTCATCCCCGACGGCCTCGCGCCTTGCGCGGCCGCGCCGCCGCCGGGCATCGTTTCCGGGCCCGAAGAGGACGCCGCCAGTTCGCCGACAGCCAACGGAAGACGCACCGTCGGAACACGGTCCTTGGAAAAATGATACACCGCCAGCGCCTCGGCGTTGTTCGGGTCGAGTTGCAACGCCTTCTGCGCGGCGGCCACGGCGGTTTCATAATCGCCCAGTTCATAAGCCGCGCTGCCGTACGCCGCCAACGTTTGGGCGTCGGGCGCACCGCCCTGCACGGCTTTGCCAAGGTCCGAGAATGCGCCCGGCCAATTGCCCTGGGCCGCCCGGGTCATGCCCCGCATGCCCATCATTTTCGGGTCGTTCGGATACTGTTGGCCGGCGATTTCAACGACAGTCGCGGCCACCGACTGCGCTGGCGTCAAGCTCGGCGCGGCCGACGGGACCGGAATATCCGGGACGAGCGCATTCGAACCGCCGGCAGGAAAACCTTTGAGATGAAGATACGCCGCCGCCTTGCCCAGATCGCCGCCTTGCGCGCTCATCGCCTGCTCGATCTCGGGGCCGATCGCCGCTTGGATTTTGGGAGGAAGCTTTGTCCACGGCCCATATTTCTGGAGATAAGGGGCGTACACGGTCGCAAAAATCTGCGCGTCGCGCGTCCCGTCCTCCGCCGCCGCGACCCAAGGCACCGCCATCCAGCCGGTCCAGACCAAGGCCGCCGCCAAGGCAAAACTTCGCCGCACTGCCATCAGGCGAGTTTATACCGCCCCCCTTGATTTGTCAAGGATGTCGGGCTATACTGTTTCACAACAGAGGTTTGGCTATGAAAACACCCCTCGTCTTCTTTTCGGTTTTACTTTCGCTGGTGCCTTCAGCTCATGCCCTCACTCCGGAGCAGCTCAATCCGGACGAGAAGAAGCAGTACGATCAGATCAAGTCCGATCCCGCCGCCGCGAAGACGTATCTCGACACGCGCGGCTTTTTCAAGGAATGTCTCCGGGTCAAAAACGGACAGCTCGCCGCGAAGGATCTTCCGGTGCAGCCTGCGGACTACGACAAGGCCGACGTAACCACCGCTGAACAAAAGATCGTCGATGACGCGGCCTTCCAAAACATCATGGCATTGATCGGCGGCTAACGAGGTGCGATCAGCCGCGCCGCCAGACGCGCGGCCTCGATGGTGCCCGACGCGTCGATGCGGCCCGAGCGCGCGGCGTCCCAGGCGGTGCCGTGAGCGGGCGAGACGCGGATGAACGGCAGGCCGACCGTCCAGTTCACGCCCGACAAGCCCCCCAGCGCCTTCAGCGGAATCAAAGCCTGGTCGTGGTACAGGCAGACCAGCCCGTCGTAGACGCCCTCGACGTGCAGGCGCCAGGCGGAGTCGGCGGGCAGAGGTCCCTCCAAAAGCAGGCCCGCGCGGCGCAGCGCAGCCGCGGCGGCAGACAGCACGTCGATCTCCTCGCGGCCGATCAGCCCCCCCTCGCCCGCGTGCGGGTTGAGAGCGCATAGGCCCAGACGCGGGCTCGCGCAACCAAGACGGCGCAAGGCGGAGTCCAGCGCGCGTGCCGCCGCAGAAACCGCGCGCGCGTCTACGCCGCGAACGGCTTGCTTCAAAGGCACGTGGCGCGTGGCCAGCGCGCACCACAAACGCCGCGAGGGCACGCCCAGAACCATCTCGGCCTCGCCTCCGGCGAGCGCGGCCAGACGCTCGGTGTGGTCCTTCCAGGGATAACCGGCCTGCGCCCAACCCGTCTTGGAGATGGGCGCCGTCACGATCCCCGCGACCAACCCGCGCGCGGCCAGTCGGACGGACTCCTCGAACGCCGCCGCCGAGAAGCGCCCGCCGTCCGGGGTCGGCCGTCCCGGTCGCGGGACGAGGCCGTCCACGCCGGGATCACGGATGGGGCCGTCGCCGGTTCGCCAGCCGGCCCCGCGCCACACGTCGCGCGAACCCACCAGCACCGGCGAGACGCCGCGTGGAAGGGCGCCCGCTCTCAGCGCCGCCAAGACCGCCCGCGGGCCCACGCCCGCGGGATCACCGCAGGCGAAGGCGAGAACGTCAGGTGGCCGGCGGGAGATGGCGCTCAATGACCGCCTTGTCGCGCAGCTCCTTGACGAACTCCTCAAGCTTCTTATGGAACGCGACGTTCTGCAGATAGTTGCCCAGGTCGTTCTTGAAGCGGTCGAACTCGGGTTTCTCGGCGGCGTGCTTCTCGGTCACGCGCAGGATGTTGTAGCCGATCTCGGTCAGGATCGGAGCGCTGGTCTGGCCGACCTCCATGGAGAAGACCGCCTTCTCCAGGGCCGGCGGTGCGACACCGCGCATCACGAAACCGATGTCGCCGCCGCGCGCGGCGCTTTCCGGGTCCTCCGAATCGTCGCGCGCCAGCTGCGCGAAGTCCGCGCCGCCGTCCAGCTGCTTCTTGATATCCTCGGCCGTCTTCAGCGCGCGCCGGCGCTCGTTGTCGGACGCGTTGGGCGCCAGCCGGATCAAGATGCGCTCCACGCGCACGCGCTCGGAGCTCAACTGCTTGACCTGATCGGCCGCCTGGCGCAGGGCCGCGCCCTCGTCCTCGCTCATGCCCTTGGGCAGATCGGTGCTGCCGCTGGCGATGTAAGCGGTGATCTGGTCGAAGTAGGCGCGTTCCTCGGCTTCCGTCGGCGGCGGAACCTTCTGCTTGACCTCCTCCTCGATCTCCTTGCGCGCCTTGAGCTGGCGCAGCAGGCGCTGCCGGAAGGTGTCGTAGTCCAGGCCCTCGCTCTTGAGCTGGGCCTGGAAGGCGGCCTGCGCGTCCTTGTCGCTCACTGGGCGGCCCTGGTCGTCCTTCTTGAAGCGCGCCTGGATGTCGTCGACCGCGGAGTCCACCTCGCGTTCGCGGATCTTCACCTTGTCGCGGTCGGCCTGCTCGACGAGCAGTTCGCGCGTGATCAGTTCTTCCAGGGTGCTCTCCCGAAGTCTCTGGACCAGCGCCCGGTCGGCCAGCGCGGCCGGCTGGGTCTTCGACCAGTATTCAAGCGCGGAGGCGATTTCCTTTTGGTATTCGGACAGCAGGATCGGCGTGCCGTTGACCACGGCGACGGTGTCCTCGATCATCGCGGCGCGCGCGCCGGGCGCGGCGAGCAGGAGCGCCAGGACGGCGGCCTTACTTGAATTGCTCATCGACGACCTCCACGGGAAACGACTTCTCGACCTTCTGCAGATGCAAGTCGAGCTTCTGCTTTTCGAGAAGGCGCGACACCCTCTCGCGCACCTCGGCGCTGGACTTATCGAGCTTCTTTTCTCCATCCTTGCGCACGACGTGGTAGCCGAACTTGCTCTTCAGCGGACCGCCGATCTCGCCGTCGCGCATGCGAAAGACAACCTCTTCCAGCTCGGGGATGACCTCGCCATACATCAACGGCGGAAACGCCCCGCCCTTGGACGCCGTCGCCCCGTCTAAGGAATCCTCCGCCGCCACCTTCGCGAAGCTGGCTCCGCCGCGCAGGCGCTTGGCCACGGCTTCCGCTTTCTCCGGAGTGCCCAACAGGACGTGGCGGAACAGAACCTCGGTCGGATGCTTGTCGAGAAAATCGGCAATCTCCTGATCGGAGACCGCCAGCTCGCCGCGCTTGCGCAGGTCCTCGATCCACAGCGACGTCAACAGCGCGTCGCCGCCGTCGCGCACCCGGTCCTCCTCGTCGCGGCGCAATTGGTCCAGGCGCGCGCGGAAGTCCGCGGAACGCGGCACGTCGGAGTGCTGGGCCGCCGCCAGCACCAGCTTCTCGCGGATCAGCACGTCCAGGAACTGCCGGCGTCCGCTGGGCGTCAGCACGTAGTCCTGATAGTCCGGGGACACGTCGGCCAGCTTGCGCTGGAACTCCGACTGCGTGATCGCCAGACGCCCCACGCGGGCCAACACCGGGTCCTTGTCACCGCGGCAGGCGGCCAACGACGCAACGAGTAGGGGCAGAAGAAGGGCGGCGCGCCTCATGACGAGCGGCATACTACCATTTGGGCCGCGGATATTTCAGGCCCGCGCGCGGCGCACCGCGTCGAGTTCCGACGCCATGCGGGAGACCAGCGC
>JAJXVH010000146.1 GCA_021782205.1 bacterium
GCGCGGCGGCGGCAGCGGCGTCAAGCGGCGCGCCGGCCCGGCCAGGCCGCGCCAGCGCACGCGATAGTCGAGCGTCTGGGTCAAAGCGTCCAGGCGCCATTGCGCGGCGTCCGCGTCGACGCGCGTCCACGGCAGGGTACGCCAGCGACCGTCGTCTCCGCGCGACTCAAGCCTCAGATCCGCCGCGCGCACGCCGCGCCGCAGGCCTTCCGCGTTGGGCCGCGCCTCCACGCGCGCGGGAGCGCCCGCGTCCAGACGCGCGTCTCCCGGAACCACGTCCACCCAGCGCTCCAAGGACGGGTCGTTCCACGGCGCGAGCGCGCGCCGCCAGGAGGCGGCGTCGCCGGCCAAGACATTGGCCGCCAGCGCGACCGCGCCGGCCGCGGCGCAGGCGCGCGCGGAGCGCGACGGCGTCCAGGAAAAAAGCGGCCGCGCCGGGAGCGCGTCGGCCGCGCGGTCGGCGCGGGACAGGTGCTCCGCGCGCAGCTGCGCGGAGGTGCCGGAGTCCGCGCGGCTCTGCTGCAAAGCCCACGCCGAGGCCAGCAGAGGCCGGGCTTGCGGCCAGGCGTCCTGCGCCGCCTCCAGCACCGCGTCCCACGTGGCCGCGCGCCAAGGTGAGACGCCGCGCGTCCAGAGCGTGCGCGCCAGCCACGCGCCGCACGCCGCCAGCGCCGCCGCGCGCGCCGTCGGCGGCAGGCCCCAAAAGCGGTCGGCCAAGGCCGACGCGGAGAGTATCGCCGCGCTCCCGCCGACGGCGACCGTCAGCGCCTCCCAAACGATCGCGCGCCGGCGCTGTCCGCGCCAGGCGCGCGCGCGCGCCGCCAAGCTCATGAGCTCAGTGTAGCAGTTAGGCGGGCGGGACGCGGCGCAAGCGCCGCACGAAGGCGGTCATCCAGACGACGATGAACGCGGTGTAAAGTCCGAACGAAAGCCTCGGGTGGTCCAGTTGAGGCGCCTGTCCTCGGCCCACGCGGAACGCCTGCCCGAACACATCAAAAAGCAGGACGAAGGTCGCCGCGCCGAACACGAACATCCGGGCCTCGATCTCGGACAGGGTCGCCTCGCGCCGTTCGGGCGCCAGCCAGTAGTCCTTTCGCGGCAAGTTCAAGCGCGAGTCCGGCAGCGCTTTCGCCCGGCGGGTCGACAGCGTCAGCGCGGCCGCGAGGAACAGAACGACAAACGCGTAGAGACCGGCGAAGCCCGCGCGCGGCATCCACGCATCCGGCGCGCCCGACGGGCCGAAATGAGAGGCCACGACCGCCGGCAACCGGCCAAAATAATACGCGTCCTGGGCCAGGCACGCGACGGCCGCGGCAACGAAAGCGGCGCGGGCGAGGTTCACGCCGACGGCGCGGCGGCGAGGCGGCTCTCGACCGCCGAGACCTCGCGCAGGACTTCGCGGCGGCGCTCCAGGGCGCCGGAGGCGGGAGCGGCACGCTGGGTGCGCAGTTGGTGCAGGATGTCCTCGGCGCGGATCTCGGCGGCCAGGGAGCGCGTGGCCGACAGGGACCGCCACCAGCGGCGGAGGTCCCGCGACGGGTCCCAGTCGCGCAGGAGCGTCTCGAAGACCGTGGTCAGGACCACGCCCAGGCCGGCCAGGCCGACCGTCAGCGTGAGCATGAAGCGCACATACAGAGCCATTCCCGTCATGGCTTCAGGATACCACGGCGCGCGCACGCGCGCACGGGCCGGGAAGCCCCGTCGAAAGAATCTTAAGTCCTATCTGATTTCTGGGCCCAAAGTCCTACTCAGTCGCGCAGACGCGCGAGGCGCGGTCGAGCAGTTCCGCCGCGCGCGGCGACAGCGGCCGCGCGCAGAGCGTCTCTTCCAATTGGGCGCGCGTACGCGCGCCGACCACCGCGGACGCGACGAACGGCTTGCCCAGAAGCCAGCCCAGCGCGGCCTGCGCGGGGCTCTGCGCGTCGAGCACGGCCGCGCGACGCAGGACCTCGACCAGAGCCGCGCCGGCTGCGGCGCGCACGGGCGGAAAAGCCTCGGGATCCGCGCGGCGGCCGGACGCTCCCGGCAAGGCGTATTTGCCGCTGAGCAGGCCGCCCGCCAGCGGGCTCCACGCCAGCAGGGCGGCCTCGGCCGTCAACATCGCCGGGACCAGGTCGCGCTCCGGGCCGCGGCAGGCCAGGCTGTATTGCACCTGGTCGAAGGCCGGGACCGCCCAGCCGCCGCGCCCCGCCGCTGCGCGCGCGCGCGAAAATTCCGCGCCTGAAAAATTAGACACGCCGACGGCGCGGACCTTGCCGGCGCGCGCGGCGCGGTCGAACGCGGCCAAGGTCTCCTCGATGGGCGTGAACGGATCGGGCGCGTGGGCCATGTAAAGATCGACGCGGTCCGTGCGCAGACGGCGCAGGCTGTCGTCGAGCGCGCGCGCAATCCAGCGCGCCGACAGCCCCTCCGTGGAGGCGTCCTGCGGCACCATTCGCCCGCACACCTTCGTGGCCAGCAGGACGCGCCCGCGCCGTCCGCCGCGCGACAGCAGGCGGCCCAGCATCTCCTCCGAGGCGCCGCGGCCGTACACGTCGGCCGTGTCGATCAGGTTCACCCCGCGCTCCAGCGCCAGGTCCAGCAGCGAGGACGCCTCCGCCTCGCCGATGGCGCCGATCCCGTGCCAGTCCGCCCCGAAGTTCATCGTGCCCAGCGTCAGCGCCGACACGCGCAGTCCCGAGCGCCCCAGAGGCCGAAGCTCCATGGCCCATCCTATCAAAAGCCCGCCGCGCGCTTGACAGGCCGCGCCGCGCCTTTCATAATGGACGCATGAGCGACCCCGCCGCCGCGTCCCCTGCGCCCGCGGCGCCGCGTCCGCCCTGGAAAGAGCGCCTGTTTTCCGCCTCGTCGTTGCGCCTGCTGTTCGGCGCGCTGATCCTGGGCGCCGCCGCGTCCGGCGCGGCGTGGCAGATATGGCTGAAGCCGTTGCGCGTGGCCCAACGCCAGCGCTTCGAGACGACGAAGGACGTGCTGGAACTCTACGGCCTGCAGTTGAAGTACGCGCGCGCGCACGGCTTCTACGCCGGAGACTTGGACGCCCTGCTGGCGCTGGCGCCGGACGGCGCCGCGCGCAAGGCGCGCATGGCCGGACACCTGGATTTAACCACGCTCGCGGTGGTGGGCGATGCGAAAAAATTCAAGATCGAGGCGAACGTGCTGGACGATGACCGAACGCTGATCAAGATCATGGGACCCATCGTGGACCGGCCTTGGTCGCCGAAAGCGGGGCCGACGCTGGAGGAAACCGGAAGCGCGGTCGGTCAAAACGGCCTGCCGGTCGCGCCGCCTCCCGCGCCGCGCGGGCGCTGACGGCGGGCCGCATGGGAGTCTTCCGCCTGCGCTCGCCGTTTTCGCCCGCGGGAGACCAGCCCGCGGCGATCGAGACCTTGGTCTCCCGCATTCGAGAAGGCGCGCCCGCCCAGACCTTGCTGGGCGTCACCGGCTCCGGCAAGACGTTCGCGATCGCAAACGTGATCGACAAGCTTGACCGGCCCGCGCTGGTGATGTCGCCCAACAAGGTGCTGGCCGCCCAGCTCTACGCGGAGTTCAAGGCCTTCTTCCCGGACAATGCGGTCGAGTTCTTCATTTCCTACTACGATTATTACCAGCCCGAAGCCTACGTTCCGTCGACCGACACCTTCATCGAGAAGGACTCCTCGATCAACGACCGCATCGACCGCCTGCGCCTGAAGGCCACCAGTTCCCTGATGGCGCGCCGCGACGTGATCGTGATCGCGTCGGTGTCGTGCATCTACAACATCGGCTCGCCGGAGCAGTATGAAAAGCGCGCCCTGCCGCTGGAGGTGGGCTGGAAGGTCACGCGCGACGAATTGGCCGAGCGCCTGGTCGCGGTGCATTACGAGCGCAACGAAATGGAATTCGTGCGCGGCAAGTTCCGCATGAAGGGCGGCACGGTGGATATCTTTCCCGCCTACATGGAGACGGCCCTGCGCGCCACGCTGGACGACGACGGCGTGGCGGGCCTTTACGAATTCGACCCGCTGACCGGCGCGAAGATCAAGGACCTGAAGCGCGAATGGGTGTATCCGGCCAAGCATTTCGTCACCGACGGCCCGGAGCGCGAGCGCGCCATCGGCGCGATCGAGGCGGAACTGAAGGAGCGCGTGGCCTGGTTCACGTCGCAAGGCAAGCTCCTGGAGGCCCAGCGCATCGAGCAGCGCACGCGCTATGACTTGGAAATGCTGCGGGAGGTGGGCTTCTGCCACGGCATCGAGAACTACTCGCGCCACCTCAGCGGCCGCCCGCCGGGCGAGCGGCCGAACTGCCTGATCGACTTTTTTCCGAAAGACTACCTGCTGGTCGTCGACGAGTCCCACGTGGCGGTGCCGCAGATCGGCG
>JAJXVH010000147.1 GCA_021782205.1 bacterium
CTGGCGCGGTCCCGGCGGCCCCGACCCGGAGCGCGCCCGCGCGGAGCGCTTCGCGGCCTCGGCGCGCCGCGTTCTGCCTCCCGACGCGCTGGTGATCGCCTTCAACGCTCCGGCGGCCAGAGAACTCCTGGATCGCTCCTCCGCCGACGCGCACCTTGTTCTCGAGGACGAAGGAGATTTTTTTCGCCGTGTCGGACTCGTCGGTTCGCCTCCGCTCGCTTTGTACAGGGACTGGGCGTGGCGCTGGAATCCCGGCCCGGCCGAGGAACTGCGCCGCCGCCTCGACGCGCGCTTCGTCGAATCGACCGCGGCCGACGACGGCGTCGACTCCATAATCCTTCTGTCCAGGGCGCCCGCGCGACCGCGTTAGCCGCCTCCCGTCTTATGTAGAATGGGCGCTGTTCGAGGAGGTTCGATGCCCGCGGCTTTTCCCCATCAATACGAAGTCTCGCTGAAGTGGACGGACACGGACCGCAGCGACATCACGGCCGGGGATCGTCCGATGATCGGCGGTGGTTCCGCGCCCCAATTCGACGGTCAGGACCTCACGCGCTGGAGCCCCGAGCACTTGATCCTGGCCGCGCTCGGCCAATGCCTGATGCTGACCTGGATCGCGATGAACAAGCGTTCCGCGATCCCGCTCAAGGGTTGGGAGTCAAAAGCGTCGAGCACGCTCGACAAGACCCACGGCGGCCTGGTGTTCACCTCCCTGAAGCTGCACGTCCGGCTGACAACGGACGCCGACCGCGTTGAGGAAGCCCGGCGCCTGCTCCTGACCGCGAAGAAATACTGCATCATCGCCAACTCCTTAAAAACGACCGTCGACTCGGAATTCGAGGTCGTCGCGGGCTAGCTTCGCAAACAACCAATGGCTCCTCGGTCCCAGGATTACTACGCCGTCCTCGACGTCAAGAAAACCGCCTCGCCCGAGGAGATCAAACAGGCCTATCGACGGCTGGCCAAGGTTCATCATCCGGACCTCCAGCCCGAGAGCCAAAAAGCCTCCGCGGCCGAGAAGTTCAAGGAACTCAACGAAGCCTACGAGGTTCTCTCTCATCCGGAGAAACGGGCCGCCTACGACCGCTACGGCCCCGACGGAGCTCCCGGCGCGTCCGCGCCGGAGCCCCCGCCGCGCGCGCGCTCGGCGCGGCCCGGCGCCGGCGACGAGGAGCCGGATTTTTCCGGCTTCAGCGATTTCTTTCAAAACCTTTACGGCGCCCAGGACTCCGGCGCGTCGGCGCGACGTCCGCGCCCCGGACCGCGCCGCGGCCAGGACGTGGAGGCCGAACTGCCGCTCACGCTGGAGGACGCCGTGCGCGGCGGCGAAAAGAGCCTGACGCTCGACGTGCCGGCTCTGTGCCCGTCGTGCTCCGGCTCGGGACGCCGCGGCGCGGGGTTCTGCCCGGTCTGCGCGGGCGTCGGCGAGATCGCGCGACCCAGAACCATCACCGCGCGCCTGCCCGCCGCCGTGCGCGAAGGCGCGCGTCTGCGTCTGCGCGGGCAAGGCGCCGCCGCGTCCGGAGGCGGCGACCCGGGCGATCTCTATCTGCGCATCCGCTTTCTGCCGCACCCGCGCTTCAAGGTCTCCGGCGCGGACCTGGAAACGGACGTCACCGTGATGCCGTGGATTGCCGCTCTTGGCGGTGAGGCTTCTCTCCAGACATTGGAAGGCCCTCTGCGCGTCAAGATTCCCGCCGGCACCCACGCCGGGCGCGTTCTGCGCGTCGCCGCCAAGGGCCTTCCCGCCGACGGCGGCCGGCGCGGCGATCTGCTGGCCGCGGTGCGCATCGACATCCCCGACCGCGCCGACGCGCGCCTGGAGCGGCTCTTCCAGGAAATGAAGGAGGCCGCGTCATGACCCGCGCCCGCCGCAAGAATCTCGCCGTCTTGTCCCGTCAGCTGGAAATCCGCGTGGAGTTTCTTGAAGAATGCGTCCGTCACGGCGCGTTGGACCTCGATGAACTGCCGGCAAGCCCGCGCGCGGCCTCAGCCGCCCAAGGGGCCAGGCTGCGCCGCCTGGCGCGGCTTTGCCGCGACCTGGAGCTCGACGTCTTCGCGGGCGCCCTCATCGTCGATCTCCTGGAACAGCGCGACGCGCTGCGCCGGGAGCTGGACGTGCGGCGCGCGGCCGGCCGCTGACGTGCGCGTCGTCTCGCTGATCGCCAGCGCCACGGAGATCGTCTGCGCGCTGGGCCGCGAGGCGGACTTGGTGGGCCGCTCGCACGAGTGCGACTATCCGCCGTCCGTGCGGCTTCTGCCGCAGTTGACCTCCCCCGCCATCGACGTCACGGGCTCCAGCGCGGACATCGACCGGCGCGTGCGTCAATCCGCGCGCGACGCGCTGTCCGTCTACCGCGTGGATGACGCGCGCCTGGCCGCGCTGGCGCCCGACGTCCTGATCACGCAGACCCAGTGCGAGGTCTGCGCCGTCAGCCTCAAGGACGTGGAGCAAGCGCTCGCCCGCCGCCTGGGCCTCTCGCCGCGCGTCGTCTCACTCAATCCCGGCAGTCTGACCGACCTGCGCGCCGACGTGCGCCGCGTCGCCGCGGCCCTGGACGTTCCCGAGAATGGAGAGGAACTGCTCGACACCCTGGAAGACCGCTTCGCGCGCGCCGCGGCGCGCACGGCCGGACGCGCGAAGCGCTCCGTCGCCGTGATCGAGTGGATGGACCCCCTCATGTCCGCGGGAAACTGGACGCCGACCTTGGTGGACCGCGCCGGCGGAGTGGAGTTGTTCGGCGCCGCCGGCCGGCACTCGGGAACGTTCACCTGGGAACAACTGCGCCGCGCCGATCCCGAGGCATTGGTCGTAGCCCCGTGCGGCTTCGACCGGGCGCGCGCGCGCGCGGACCTGGCCGCGCTGACGGCCCGGCCGGGCTTCAGGGACCTGCGCGCCGTGCGCGAGAAGCGCGCCTTTCTGGCCGACGGCAACGCCTACTTCAACCGGCCCGGCCCGCGCGTCGCCCAGACGCTGGAAGCCCTCGTCGAAATGCTCCACCCGGACGCCGTGCCGCCGCAATGGGAAGGCATCGTGTGGGAGCGTCTGTAGCCGCGCCGTTCAGCGTGGGGCGGGCGGGTTGGGCAGTATATACTCGAAGACGTTGCCGCCTTGGGACGCCGCGGCGCTTTGAACGACGACGAAGCCCGTGGCCGTGGTCATCGCCGGGTCCAGCACGAGGCGCCGTCCCCAGAGCTTCGCCGTCGACCAGCCTTCCGAACGCAGAAGGAAGCGCCGCTCGCCCGACGCGACCATGCGCGCGTCCAAGATGCTCAACGTCTTGGTCTGCGCGTTATAGAACGCCTTCGTGATGACGATGTCGCCCTCGCCGTTCGTGGTCAACTGCCCGGCCGCGCGCTTGACCAGGCTGTAGGCGCCGGTGACTTCGTGCTTCGAGAAGAGGTCCGCCGCTCGTCCCTGAAAGACGACCGTGCCGTCCTTGGGCACGACCCCGGATAAAACCTGGCGCCAGACGCTGTTGATCTCCCGGCGCGTGCCGTAGACGAAGCGCTCGGTGGTGGCCGCCAGCCGCCCGCCCGACGCCGCGCCGGTGTCGGTGCGGCCCGCGATGCTGGCGAAATTCCTGGAGTCCGTCGTGTGCAGGACCACGGAATTGGTCCGCTCGCCCAGCCACGCCGCCTCCTCGCGCGTCAGCGGCTGGCTCAACGCTTTCGTCTGGAGCTGGGCCACGCGCTCCGCGATGGCGGGGCTGGCCTTGAAAAGCCGCGCGGTGTTCGCCGCCCAGTCGCTCAACGACGACAGCCGCGTCGCCTTCGCCAGGCCGGACAGCGCCGACTCGGGGAGGACTCCCGCCACGGACAGCGCGGCGTTGCCGGCCACGGACGCGGCGTCCTTGAACGTGGCCGCGCGGGAAACGCCGGGATCGGCGGCGCTCGCCGAAAGCCGGAACGCGCTGTTTTCAAAACCATCCAGGTTGAACATCTTAAATAGGCTGACGAACGTCGCGGCGGCCGCGCGTTCCGGCGCGCTGGTGGCCGGGTCGGAGCCGACGCGGTCCCAATATGCCTTGCTGTTGGCGATCAGACCGTCCACGGGCGCGTCGGCTTTCGCGGAAATCGGCGCGGGAGGCGGCGCGGTGGCCAGGTCCCGCACCCCGCCCGGTTGGGCCGCCGGCACGCGGTTGAGCGCCGCCAACTGCGCCGAGGTGAGCGTCCTGCCGCCGGCGCCTCCCGGCGCGGCCGGCGGCGCGACGCCGGCTCCCGGCGAGGTTCCCAGAGCGGCCGCCAGCGCCTTAGCCTTCGCGCTCATGCCGGCACCCGCGCGCGCGGCCGCCCCCTCCTCGCCCGAGGACGCG
>JAJXVH010000042.1 GCA_021782205.1 bacterium
CGTGCGCCGCGGCCGGCGCCGCGGCGGGGCTCCTGCCGCTGGCGCGGCCGGGCGGCGTGGTGAGAACCATGCCCCTGCCTTTCGGCCGCGACGCGCGGCGACTGCTCAGCGGCGGCGCGCTCGGGCTGTTCGCCGCCCTGCTGGCGGCCCCCGTCCTGCGCCTGTCCTCCGACGTACGCTACAACCGCGCGCTGGCCGAACTGCGCACGGGCCGCTATGACGCGGCGCTGGCCGACGCCGACCGAGTGCGCGTCGTCAGCCCCTTTTATCCCGCGGCGCTGGAACTGCGCGGCCGCGCGCTGGCCGCGCTGGGGCGTCCGCAGGAAGCGCTGGACGCCTACGCACGCCTAGACGGGCTGGTGCCGGATTTCGCGCGCCTGCACGCGCGCCGCGCGCAGGCCTACGCCGCGCTGGCTGACTGGACCTCTGCGGCGCGCGAGCGCGCGCGCCAGGACAGCCTCGCGCCGGACGATGCCGAGAGCCTGGCGGCCTGGTCGCGCGCCGCCCGTCAGTCCGGCGACCTGGCCGCGGCGCAAGCCGCCGCCGCGCGCGCGGCCGCGCTCTCACCAAACGATCCCGCGGTGCGCGACGAGCAGGCGTCCAACGCGCTCATGCTCCGCCGTCTGGCCGCGCGCGACGCCGCGCGGCGCGCGGCTCAGCGTCAGGCATTCCTGAACAAGCGCCGCCCGCGCTGAGGCTCAGGGCGCGGCGGGCGCGCGCGACAGAGAGAGGGTGTTGGAGCCCTCGTTTTCGGCGAAGCGCAGCTCCAAACGCGCGACGGTGCCGTCTTCGATGCGCACGAAGCGCTCGCGCGGCTGAAACTCGTCGTCCAGGCGCGTCCACTCGCCGGCCGGCGGCAAAATCCATTGCTCCAATCGGATGGGCTGGTTGCCGGGCGGAAGCTTGAGCTTGAGCGTGCGCTCTTGGGATTTGGGGCCCACGTCGGTGCGGCCCGCCTCGCGGCCGTCGACGAACACCTTCGTGTAGGAAACCCCGTCCAACGATGGATCCGGCACCGCCTGGGAAACCACGAGAATGAAGTTCGGGTCGGCGACTTCCGGCGTCTCGGCAAACAGCGGCCGGGACGGACGCGCCGCGACCGACGCGGGCGCGGCGACAACCGGCGCGGGCGCCGCGGCGCGATGGACCGCGCACGCGGCCGCGGCCGTCAACAAGACGGGCAGAAGACGCTTCATTTGACCAGGACCCGGAAGGAGTATTTGTCGCGCACGTTGTTCTGCGCGGGATCGGAGGGCTTGAGGCGCACGTCGTAGGTGCCGCGGTCCAGCTCCCGCGTGAGCTGGACGGGGTCTCCGGGGTTGGCCGCGGACGCGGCCGCCAGTTCCTTGTATTCCTGATCGAACAAGGTCAGCGTCGGCGTCACGTTGATCACGCCGGACAGGTCCAGCTCCACGGTCGCCTTTTGATAGAGGTTGAACTCATACCAATCCTGATCGCCCTTCGGCGCGAAGTAGCCGTCCACGGAATCGCCGGGCTTGAGCGCCTGCGCGGTGGCCGTGGAGTCGTTGGGCTCCCACTCCAGGCCCGGCTGCCAAGGGGTGACCTTCTTGCTCAGCGTGTAGGCGTCGCGCGCGTCGGACTTCTTGCCGGTTTTTTCCGCGACGACCAGGTAATAGTCGCCCTTCGTCACTCCCCAGCCGGTGAGCACCTGCGGCTGCTCCTTGCCCGCGTCGTCGACCGTGACCAGATCGTTGCCGTAGGCGTCCTTGAGCGCCAAGGTCAGCTCCATGCCGGGCACGCCGCTGACCTCGGCGCGCAGGAGAAATTTCGCGTCGGTCGAGATCGTCACTTTATACCAGTCCACGTCGCCGGCCGGCGCGATGGTGCCTTGAATCGAGTCCAGCTCGAAGGGCGTGGCGTCGGCGCGCTGATTGTTGGGCTCGAACTCGGTGCGGCCCTGGTAGGGCAGAAGCTCGGTCATCAGGTCGAACGGGACGTCGGGATTGCCCGCGCCCGGATACTTGGAGCGCAAGCGCAGGAGGTATTTGGCCGGGCCGCGCACGCCGAAATTGCGCAAGCTCTCTCCCTCGCCCACGCCGCCGGAGTCCGCGGTCTGCAGCTTGTAGCCGTTGGTGTCGTAGACTTCCAGGACGGGGTCGACCTTGGGCACCTCGCTGACGTCCACGTTCAGCAAGAACAGGCCCGTCTTCTGGATGTCGATGGAGAACCAATGCTCGTCCTGCGCCTGAGGGTCGTCGCTGAGCAGGTTGCGCGTCGGCCAGTACCAGCCGCGCACGGTGCCGTCGGCCTCGATGGGCTGGGCCGTCAGCGCCGAGGCGTTGGGCCGCCGCTCGCGGCCGCGCGAAGGCTCGAACGTGGTCTCCAGGCGGTATTCCTGCGTGGGATTGCTCGCGGCGAGATTTTTATTGGCGACCACCAGGTAATACGTCCCCGGCTCCACGCCCAGGCCGATGATGCGCTCGTCGCCGCCCACGCCCGTCTCGTCGACGCGCATCAACTCGCGCCGATCCGCGTCGTACGCGGACAGCACGAAGTCCATGTCCCGGATGCCGCCCAGCTTGGCCGAAAGCACTCCCTCGGACTTCACGTCCAAGCGCCACCAATGCGGATCTTTGGAGTCCTTCATCGTCCCGACCCCGACGCCCCCCGCCTTCAGCGCCGACGCCTGCTGATAACTGAAATTCGCCCCCGACTCCCGCGCCGCCCCGCACCCCGCGAGCATGACCAAGAGGGTCAGTCCTTGACAGTTCTTGATAAACCGGTTCATTGGAACTTTTTGGGTGGGCAACGCGTATATATCTGAGAATGTCTCGTCACGCAAGAATACATTATCCAGGCGCCGCCTATCATGTGATGGCCCGCGGCGTCGACGGTCGGCTCGTCTTCATGGACGAGCAGGACCGCCGCTGCCTCCTGCGTTCGCTGGCGCGGCTGAAGCGCGCAAGTCCATTTTCATTGCTTGCCTATTGCCTGATGGGCAACCATTTCCACCTCGCGATTCGCGTCGAGGCTACGTCTCTCTCAAGCCTCATGCGTCGTCTGCTGACCAGCTACGTGATGATCTTCAACAACCGCCACCACCGAACGGGGCATCTTTTCCAAGCTCGCTATAAAGCGATTCCCTGCCGCAACGACACATATTTATTAGCTCTCGTGCGCTACATACACATGAATCCAGTGCGGGCGGGCCTGACGGACGATCCAATCCAATGGCCTTGGTCAAGTCATCAGGACTACACCCGCCACGCGTCCGGCACCCTCTCCGATACCGAACTCGTCTTCGGTGCCTTACGTATGAGTTCTGCCCCAGAGACCTCCAACTACTCGGACTGGATGTCCATAAAAGATCCTCTATTCGAGCCCTGGCCGCAGGAGGCTCCCATCTCAGAACGCGCATTGGCCGCAAAATCTGATCCGGATTTGGAGAAGCTGGCCCAAGAACACTTTTCGCCGATCGACATTGATCTCCTGCGTTCCCAGGCCCGCACCCGGCGCGCGATCTCCATCAAGAGAGCTTTTTCCCTGTCGGCGATCCGGCGCGGCCGTTCTCTCACGGATATCGCCCGTTGGCTCGGCTACACCGTTTCAGGCGTTCATCGCCTGCTTCGCCGGACGGAATCGCAACATGTCAAGGACTGACCCTCAAATCAAAAGTCGCGGGTGGGGCGGGTGAGGTAGAGGGTTTTGACGAAGCGCATCCAGATGGGGGCGGCGACGGCGCCGCCGGCTTTGCCGGGGGGCATGGGGGCGCCGTCGTCGTGGCCCACCCAGACGGCGGCGGCCAGGTCGGGGGTGACGCCGGCAAACCAGGCGTCGCGATAGTCGTTGGTGGTGCCGGTCTTGCCGGCGGCGGGGATGGTGAAGCCGGTCTTGACGGCGGAGCCGTGCGCGGAGCCGCCGGGACCCAGGACGCCCTTCATGACGTCGATTAAGGTCCGGCATGTTGAAGACGAGAATACCACCGGGCCGGGACCCACCGGCGCCTGTCCCGGGATCAGGACCTTGCCGTCGCGGCCGTCGACCTCGCGTAGCCACCAGGGCCGCACCGCGCGTCCGCCGGCGGCAAACGGCGCGTAGGCCTGCGCCATCTGCACCGGCGTCAGCCCGGCCGTGCCCAGCGCCAAGGTCAGGTTGCGCGGCCAACCGCCCGGCGGAAGGCCGGTCGCCGCCGACAACGCGGCGATGACGCGGTCGATGCTGATGTCCTGCAGAAGCCGAATCGCCACCGAGTTCAAGGATTTATGCAGGGCCACGTCCAGGCGCACGGGCCCGAAATACTTGTTGCCGTAGTTGCGCGGCGACCATTTGCCTCCGCCCGCCACCGGAAAAGAGATCGGCGCGTCCAGCAGGACGGAGTCCGGCGCGTAGCGCCCGCTCTCGAAAGCCACGCCGTAGACGAACGGTTTGACCGAGGAGCCCATGAGCCGCCGTCCGTCGCTGGCGCGGTCCAACTGGTTTTGGAACGTGAAGCCGGAGCCGCCCACCAGCGCCAGCAGAGCGCCGTCCGCCGGGCGCACCGCCGCGAGCGCGCCCTCCACCGGGTCGCCCTTACCCGCGGGCTCGCCGTCCTCGTCGGCGCGCGCGCGCGGGTCATTTTCCCGCGCCAGGCCCTCGGTCAGCGCGGCCTGCGCCGCCTTCTGCGCGTCCAGGTCGAAGGTGGTCCGGATGGTCAGGCCGCCGCGCAGGAGGCGCTCCTTGCCCACGTTCTGGAGCATCCGGCGGCGCACGAATTCCACCACGTAGGGCGCCTCGTTGACGCGCGTGCGCCAGAAGGACACGTCGGAGGCCCCCCGCCGCCGCGCGAACTCCGCCCAGAAATCCGACTCCACCCGCGCCGTCGCCGTGTCGGCCAGGTAGCCGTTCTTGACCATGCGCCGCAGGACCGTGCGCAGGCGCGCGCGCGCCAGCTCCGGCGCGTCCAGCGGCGAGTACTTGTTGGGGTTGGGGATCATCGCCACCAGCATGGCGGCCTCGCCCACGTCCAGCGCCGAGGCCGGCTTGCCGAAGTAGAAACGCGCCGCGGACTCCACCCCGAAGCAGCCGTGGCCGAAGTAGGCGAAATTCAGATACATCAGGAGTATCTGGTCCTTGGTGAACTTCTCCTCCAGCTTACGCGCGCAGAACAGCTCGAAGATCTTGCGGCCCAAGGTCTTCTTACGCGTGGTGAACATCTGCTTGGCCAGCTGCTGGGTCAAGGTGCTGCCGCCCTGCACGCGGCGCAGGCGCGTCAGCGTGAAGAACGCCGCGCGCGCGGTGGCCGGCCAGTCCACGCCGTGATGGGCGTAGAAGTGCGCGTCCTCGCTGGCGACCAGAGCCTTCTTCAAGTAGCCGGGCAGGTCGTCGGGAGAGCGCACGTATTGCCCCCGCTCCACGGAGAACTCCGCGATCAAGCGGTCCTGCGCGTCCAGGACGCGCGTGGGCGTCGCCGCGACCGCCAGCGCGGAGGCCATGTAGGGCACGTTGAAGACCTCGTCGCCGGAGAGCAGATACTGCTCGCGCCCGGGCTGGGACAAGTCCAGATAATACTGGTCCATCTTCTCGATGATCTGCGGCTCCAGGCCCCGGTAGCGCCGGTAGCCGGCCAAGAACATCCCGCCCGCGGCCGCGGCCGCCAGCAGACCCGCGCCGAGCGCGGCCAAAACAAGACGGCGCAGAACGCGTCGGATCATGGACTCGATGATACCAAAGCCGCCGCCCCCGGCCTTACGCGACCGCGGCATGGAACTTTTTGGCCCCTCGGCGCGTATGCTCCGTATGGGCTACTGGACGGAGGCGGTTCTGCACGCGGTTCTGCCGCGCGCCTGCGTGCATTGCCGACAGGACCTGGCCTTCGGCGACGACGGCCCGCTGTGCCCGGCCTGCGCCGCGGCCCTTCCGCCCGCGCCCGATCCCGGCTGCGTGCGCTGCGGCGCGGCGCTGGGCGCGCGTCGAGATTTCTGCGGCGCCTGCACGGGCCGCCTATTCTCCTGTCGCCTGATCCGCGCGGCCTGCGCGCACCGCGGCCCCGCGGCAGCGCTGGTGCACGCCTTCAAGTTCCGCGGCCTGCCGGACGCGGCGCGCGCGGCCGGGCGGGCGCTGGCCGCGGACGTGGCGCGTCGGCCCGAACTGAGCGGCGCAGACGCGTTGATCCCGGTGCCGCTGCACCCGCGCCGCGCGCTTGAGCGCGGCTATAATCAGGCCGAATTGATCGCGCGCGAGGTGGCCGCGGCGTCCGGCCTGCCCCTGCTCGACGCGCTGGAGCGCCGCCGCGGCGGCGGACCGTCCTGGCGGCTGGGCCGCGCGGATCGCCGCGCGGAGCTGTCCGGCGCGTTCAGGGTCCGCCCGGGCGCGGACGTGCGCGGCCTGCGCCTGCTGGTCATCGACGACGTGTGCGCGACGTCGACGACGCTTGAGGAATGCGCCAAGGCCCTGCGCGCGGCGGGGGCGGCGGACGTGCGCGGCGGCGCGTTCGCGCGCGCGGGGCGCTTTACTTCTTGAACAGTCCGAACAGGCTCTTCCACCAAGGCCGCCCGGCGGGCTTGGCCCGCGCGGGCACGTCGGTCGCGCCGGTCACGTAGACGGGAAGCGTGAAGTAGAAACGCGCGCCCTTGCCCACGTCGCTGTCGATCCACATGCGCCCTTTCTGCAGATGCACCAAAGCCTTGGCGATCGACAGTCCCAGGCCCGTGCCGCCCACGTGGGATTCGCCGGAGGCGATCTGCACGAACTTCTCGAAGATGCGTCCCTGTTCGGCCTTCGGAATGCCGGGGCCGGTGTCGGAAACGCTCAGTTCCACGAAGCTCAGTCCGTTCTCGACGCGCGGGGCCAGCGCCACGTCGATGCGTCCGCCCGCGGGCGTGAACTTCAGCGCGTTGGACAAGAGATTGACCAGCACCTGGACCGTACGCGGCGCGTCGGCCGCGACCGGCCGAATACCTGCGGGAGCGGGGGCCAGGCCCAAGGTCACTTTCTTCTTCTGCGCCCACGGCAGGAGGCTGTCGACGGCCTCCTTGGTGAACTCGTAGGCGTCGCACTCGCGCGGGTGCACGGTCATCTGGCCGGACTCGATCTTGGAGAAGTCTAAAATACTGTTGACCATGTCGGCCAAGCGGTCGGAGTTCTTGATCGCGGCGGCCAGCATCTTGGCCTCGTCCTCGACCATCTTCGGACGGTAGTCGGTGTCCAGAATCTCCAGCGCCGCGCGGATGGAGGACAGCGGCGCGCGCAGTTCGTGGGTCACGTGGGCGATGAAGTCGCGCTGGACCTTCTGCAACTCGCGGTGTTTGGTCGCGTCGGGCAGGGCGGTGACCATGCCCACGACCTTGCCCGCCTCGGTCTTGACCAAAGCGCTGGAGGCGCGCAAGGTGCGCTGGGTGTCCTCGGCGCCCTGGGTCTTGACGTCCTTGGCCACGTCGCGGTCGTTGGGCGTCTCGATCTCGGAGGCCAAAGTCACGACGAACTCGTCGCTGGCCTTGCCCGTGATCGTCTTGCCCGCGGCCTGGGCCAGCGACTCTCCGTAAATCTGCTCGGCGGTCGGGTTCATCATCAGAATCTTGCCCTTCTCGTCGACGACGACCACGCCCTCGACCATATTGGAGATCACGTTGGTGGCGCGAGCGGCGTCGTTCTCCACGACCTTTTTCTCCTTCTTAAGAGGCAGGACCACTTCCTCCACGCGCCGCGCGATGTCGGCCTCCAGCAGCTTGAGCACGCGCTCGATGACCTTCGCGCGCAGAATGGGGTCCGGCACCGCTTTTTCGACCAGCGCCATCAAGGTTTTTTCCAGCGAGCCGGAGGAGATCGCGTCGCTGATTCCCCCGATCTGGGCGTCCAGGTCTCCGCCGGCGTCGCCCGCGGCGCCGTCCGCCTCCTCGATCTTCTTCGTCGCCTTGGTGTAGACCGCCTCACTGAGAGCCACGCGCGTGACGCCGCGCGCGGCCAGGTAGCCCTTCGGGTCCGACGTGATCGTCGCGTCGGCGCGCGCGGCCGCCAGTTCGCACAGCGCGGCCACGTCCGCGTGCTCCAGGCCGGCGCGGAAGCTCAGGCTGCTGAGCTTGTAGCGGTTGTAGAGGTTGAGCACCGAGTTGGGCACCTGCGCCGTGGAGCCCACCACGCGGCCGTTGGCGATCAACTTCTCGCCGTCCACGCCGACCACCAACTCGCCCTTCGGCGTCAGCGCGATGGCGGACTGGAGGTTGGTCAACGCGGAGTCGATGGTCGCGGCGACGGCCGGATGGCCCACCTTATAAAGAGCCATCTGTCCCAGCGCCTTGCCGATAGCCTTCATGGCTTCCAGGCATTGCTTCTCAAGTCCAGGTGCGCCTGGACCTCCTCCGGGCACGGACGGCGGAGGCGTCGCCGGAGGCGGCGGGCTTGACGGCGGAGGCGGCGGCGGCGCGGGGGTGTCGGCCATGGTCTCTTGTATCTGACGAAGTTTATAGCCTTTTGGACGCCACGCGCAAGGCCTTGACAGGAGGGTCAGTCCTTGACTTGTTAAGTTATTTGCCCGGACAACTTAACAAGTCAAGGACTGACCCTCACGTACGGGACTAAAGACCGATGTCCTCGTTCCAGAGGTCGGGCTTCTCGCGTACGAAGCGCGCCATCAGCGCGGCGCAGTCCGGATCTTGAAGCACGTCGACCGTCACGCCGCGCGCGGCGAACAGGTCCTCGGCGCCCAAGAAATTCCGGTTCTCGCCCACGATCACGCGCGGGATGCGGTAGAGCAGGGCCGTGCCCGTGCACATCACGCAGGGGCTTAAGGTGCTGACCAAGGTGAGTTCCGGCCAGTCGCGGCGGCGGCCGGCGGCGCGCAGGCAGACCACCTCCGCGTGCGCGGTGGGATCGCCCGTCTGCACGCGCCGGTTGCGGCCGCGCGCCACCACGCGTCCCGCCGCGTCGGCCAGCACGGCGCCGATGGGCAAACCGCCTTCTTCATAGCCGGCGCGCGCTTCTTCGTAAGCCTGGCGCAACAGGGCTTTCACGTCCATGACTGATGATCGCACATCACGGGCGGCGAAGACAAAGGGGCCCCCGGCGTTGGCCGGGAGCCCCCGTCTTCGGTGAGCCGCCGTCCCGTTAGGACCGGCGCAGCCTCGAAATCACGCCGCGCTTGGACTTCACGTCCTCGCGCAGGAAGGCGCTTTGCGAGCGCCGCTTCTCGCGGGCGTCCTTGAAGAGCGCGGCATACTTATTGCGCACCGCCAGCCGCGCCTGCCTCTTCTCCACCTTCTTTCCCGGCGCGGCCTGGACCTTGGCCAGCTCCGCGTTCTCCTGCGCGGCCAGCTGCCGGTGTTCGGCCTTCAGCGCCTTGCCCTTCGCGGCAAAGTCGGCGCGCTCCTTCTTGATCTCTACGCGCAGAACCTTGATCTGCTCCGCCGCCGAGGGGGCGAGCGCGGCCTTCTTGGACTTGGCATGGGCGCGGGCGTGCGTCTTGGCCGGAGCCAGGGGCGCGGCCGTGCTCATCACCGTCTGGGACATGGCCGCCGTGGCGGCCAGCGCGAACGTCAGGACCAGCATCGTGTTTTTCATTTTTACTTCCTCCTGCCCCGATGGGGGCAAGGAGTATACGCAGACCCCCCCGAAAAAGTTCCATCCCCCGGGCGTCGGAGCCGCGCGGTCTTGCAACTCGCGGCTATACCGTCCATACTATCGCCGCGGCGCCATGCGGGAAGAAACTTTCACCGTCAATCTTGAATTCGGCCTGGACCTGCCCCAGGCGTCCGCGTTCTCTCGGACCGTGGGGCTCTTCGCAAGTCGTATCTCGGTCTCGAAGCCGCCCGACGCCCAGGCCGTCAACGGCCGCGAGCCCAACAGCCTTTTTCTTCTGACGCTCACGAAGGGAGACCGCTTGCGGGTCAACGTCGAAGGCCCGGACGAAGACCGCGTCATGCTCGCGCTCTTCGACCTATTCAACCGCTGGGACCGTCTCGCGCCGTCCCTGACGACCGCCGAATCGCCGCAAGAGCCGCAACCCGGCGCGCCGTTCGCCTTCGATCCCGTGGACAGCCGCTCGCCTGCCCTTCAGTTCAGCGGCGCCTACATCATCGACCCCTCGGCCGCACGCGCCGAGCCGCTTTCACCTGCCGTCCGGTCGCGAGCCGCCGCCTGGGAAAACCGGCTGAACGCGCTGGCCTGCCCCGGACTCAGCGCGGCCGCGCTCGAAAGCCTGGTCGAGAAATCAGTCAAACGCCGGCTGGAGCAGGCGGCCTATCCGCGAAAGAACGCGGTCTTCCTCACCGGCTTCGGCACCACGCTCTTCGATTTTCAAAAACCCATCGACGCCTGGCTTTCCGTGCTGGAGTCCTCCCGCTCGCTGCGCCAGTCCAAGCGCCGCCGCGAAGCGCTCCTGCGCGAACTGCTGGAAGACGACCTGCAAGCCCGGCTCACGCCTCCCTCCGCCTCCGCGCGGCAAGCCCGTCGCCGGCCGAAGCGCACGGCAAGCAAACCCGCCCCCCGCTTCCGCGTGAGCACAGACGGCGCTTCTAAGAGGCCGCTCCTGCATGACGCCAAAACCGGCGACTCCTGGATGCTGAAAGACTCGCATTGGGCGCGCCGGCCGCGGGCTATCCGCGCAGCGCCGGATCCGTCTGCAAAGCGGTCACGCAGGCCATGTTGACGATGTCGTCGACGGACGCGCCGCGCGACAGGTCGTTGACGGGCTTGTTAAAACCCTGCATGATGGGGCCCAGCGCCTCGGCGCCGGTCAGGCGCTGGACCAGCTTGTAGCCGATGTTGCCGGACTGCAGATCGGGGAAGACCAGCACGTTGGCGCGGCCGGCCACCTTGGAGCCGGGGAATTTGCGTTGACCGATCTCCGGGACCAAGGCGGCGTCGGCCTGCATCTCGCCGTCGATGGCCATCTCGGGGGCCTTTTCCTTGGCGATGCGGACCGCGTCCTTGACGGCGGCGGCCAGGGGGTGGTCGGTGGAGCCGTTGGTCGAGAAGGACAGGAAGGCGATGCGCGGGTCGATGCCGCACAAGACCTTGGCCATGCGCGCCGAGGAGATGCCGATGGCGGCCAGCTTCACCGGCACCGGGTCGATGTTGATGGCGCAGTCGGCCATGATGAGGACGCCGTTGTCGCCCTGCTCCTTGGTCGGGAAGATCATGATGAAGAAGCTGGAAATGGTGCGCACGCCGGGCGCGGGCTTGATGATGTGAAGCGCCGGGCGGACGGTGTCCGCGGTGGCGTGGTCCGCGCCGGAGAGGTAGCCGTCCACGCGGTCGTTGTGGAGCATCATGACGCCGTAGGTGAGCGGGTCCAAGCAGGCCAGGCGCGCCTCCTCCTCCGTCAGGCCTTTGTGCTTGCGCAATTCAAAGTATTGTGCGACGTAGTCTTTGAACTTGGCGTCGGCCCCGGGATCCACAATGTCAATGCCGGAAATATCCGCGCCGTTCTCCGCGGCGACTTTTTTCGCCCTCTCAGGCTGGCCCAGCAGTATGGGCACGCACAGGCCGTCCTTCTTTAACACGGCGGCGGCCTTCAACGTGCGCTTCTCCTCGCCCTCCGGCAGGACGATTTTCTTTTTGAGCGCGGCGGCCTTGCGGCGGATGTCGGCGACGATGGGCGAAAGCGGGGTCGTGGTCGTGGTCATGGGCGGAGCTTAGCCAATCACGGCGGGGCGCGACAAGCCGTTTTCGCGGCCGATTTGGTATCCTACCGGCGTTGGGCGAAGGAGGCCGCCATGAAGATCTACATCGACGGGAAATACTGCGAGAAAGAGGACGCCAAGGTCTCGGTCTTCGACCACGGCGTGCTCTACGGCGACGGCATCTTCGAGGGCATCCGCGCCTACAACGGCCGCATCTTCCGCCTGGAAGACCACCTCCAGCGCCTGGATGAATCCGCGCGCGCCATCCTCCTCAAGCTGCCCCTGCCCATCAAGGACATCGAGAAGGCGATCGTCGAGACCGTGCGCCTCAACAACCTCAAGGACGCCTACATCCGCCTGGTGGTCACCCGCGGCATCGGCGACCTGGGCCTGGACATGCGCAAGTGCAAAGGCGGCGCGACCTTGTTCATCATCGCCGACAAGATCGAGCTGTACCCGGAGGAGTTCTACGAGAAGGGTCTGACGCTCGTCACCTCCACCATCCGCCAGAAGGGCCTGGACCAGGTGACGCCGGGCGTGAAGTCCCTCAATTACCTGGCCAACATTTTGGCCCGCGCGGAGGCCACCGCCGCCGGCGCGCAGGAAGCCATCCTGCTCAACGCCACCGGCCACGTCTCCGAGTGCTCCGGCGACAACATCTTCTACATCAAGGACGGCCGCATCTTCACGCCGCCCACCTCCGCCGGCATTCTGGTGGGCGTGACGCGCAACGTGGTCATGGAACTGGCCCACGAGAAGCTGGGCATCAAGGTCATCGAGCGCAATTTCCCGCGCTACGACCTGTACGGCGCCGACGAGGTGTTCCTGACCGGCACCGGCGCGGAAGTCATCGCGGGCGTGAAGATCGACGGCCGCGTGATCGGCAAGGGCACTTGCGGCCCCATCACCAAGCAGCTCATCAAGCACTTCCGCGAGTACGCCAACTCCACCGGCACTCCGGTCTACGAGACCGCCAAGGCGAAGTAGCTCGGCACCCATCAGGTCCCACGCCCAGGCCTGGGACCTGATGGGCCCGGCCCTGCCCAAGCCTCCGGAATATCCGCCGCGCGAGGATTACCCTTCATGAAACTGGTCTCTTGGAACGTCAACGGCGTGCGCGCCGTCTGGAAGAAAGGCTTCGGAGACTGGTTCAAGGCGGAGAAGGCCGACGTGGTCTGCCTCCAGGAGACCAAGGCCCAACCCGACCAGCTGACGCCTGAAATACTGAACCCGCACGGCTACCACGGCGAATGGCACTGGGGCGAGAAGAAGGGCTATTCGGGCGTGGCCACGTTCTCGAAAACCGCGCCGGCCAAAGTGGACCGCGGCTTCGGCATTCCGGAATTCGACAACGAGGGCCGCGTGCTGATCACCAAGCATGGCGACGTCACCCTCTTCAATATCTATTTTCCCAACGGCAAGGCCCGCGAGGAGCGCCTGAAGTTCAAGATGGACTTTTATGACGCCTTGCTCAAGAAGGTCCTGCCCCGCTACCGCAAGCGCGGCGACGACAAGATCGTGATCTGCGGCGACGTCAACACCGCGCACAAGGACATCGACCTGGCGCGCCCCAAGGAAAACCGCAAGATCTCCGGCTTCCTGCCGCAGGAGTGCGAATGGATGGACCGCCTCTTGGCCGACGGCTTCATCGACACTTTCCGCGAGTTCGAGAAAGGCCCGAATCACTACTCGTGGTGGGACCAGCAAAGCCGCGCGCGCGACCGCAACATCGGCTGGCGCATCGACTACTTCTTCATCAGCGCCAATCTGCGGCCGCGCCTCAAAAGCGCGTGGATCCAGCCCGCGACGCTGGGCTCCGACCACTGCCCCGTCGGCATTGAACTGACCGCCTAGCCCCCGGCCGGCCGCAGCACCTTCAGACGGAGAGTCGCGAGGTAAAGCCCAGCAGCCGGGCGCGATCTTCTTTCAGCACCCACCGCTTCTTGCCGCCGCGGCTGACCCAAACTCCGGGAGCCTCAATCCGCAGCTCGTCGCCGGCACGAATCAGCTCCAGGATCTCCGCGTCCAGCAACGAATGCGGCGCGACCACCTGAGAATACTTCAACCGCCCGCGCGCCACGCGGCCGCGAAAGGCCGCGAACTTCGACCAGCTCAAAAAGAGCACGGGCGCGGACAGCCGGCGGCGCAGCCGCGCCGCGGCGTCGGGCGAGTAGCGTTGGACGTACGCCCAGATGCGGCGCGCGGCCCGCAGGCTGGGGCGGCATTGATAAGAGCACGGGTGCCAGGAGATCAGGGCCGGAAGCTTCAGCGCGAAGGACTGGTCGCGGTTGAGGTCGGCCAGCTTTTCGCGGTCTTCGCGCCCGGCGGCGCAGCGTTTGGAGTTGAAGACCAGGACGTTATTGAGCAGGAACGGATACGGGCCCGGCCCGCTGGCGGCGGCGATCGCGTCGATCATATCCGCGCCGGGGTCTTTTTCCTGCCGCTTCTGGAAACGGCCGAACGCCGCGGCGCAGCAGTCCGGATAGCCCAGCAGACGGCCGATCGCGGGACCAGTCAAATACGGCCCACGCCAACGCGCGGCCGCGCGCGCCAGCGCTCCGCGATCCTTGGCGATCAGGACGCCGTAGCGCGGCGTTCCGTCCGGCTGATCCTGATTGCGGATCTTGCCCAGGTTGACCACGGCCAGGCCCAACTGCTGCGCCCACGCCGAAAGGAACGCCAACTGCTCCCGCGTGGCGTCGTTGTAAGCGACGGGCTTGTCGCCCAACAGCAGCCCGACCACGTCCTGCGCGAAAAAAGCGCCGGCATCCAGGATGCGGACGTAGACGGACCCCCAGTCGCTTTCCTGCGTCAAGGCGAAGACCGCCGCGGCTAAGGCTTGACCGTGCGCTTGCCCAGCGGGATGTATTTCGTTTCGCGCGCGCCGGTGTAGATCTGGCGCGGGCGGCCGATCTTGAAGTTAGCGCCCTCGTTCATCTCCTTCCAGTGGGCGATCCAGCCCGGCAGGCGGCCCAAGGCGAACATGACGGTGAACATGTTCACCGGAATGCCGATGGCGCGGTAGATGATGCCGGAGTAGAAGTCCACGTTCGGGTAGAGCTTGCGGGAGACGAAGAACTCGTCCTTGAGCGCGGTCTCCTCCAGGCGCTTGGCGATCTCCAGCAACGGGTCGTCGATGCCCAATTTGTTGAGGATGTTGTCGCAGGCGCGCTTGATGATGCGCGCGCGCGGGTCGAAGTTCTTGTAGACGCGGTGGCCGAAGCCCATCAGACGGGCGCCGCCCTCGCGCTTCTTGACCTTCTCGACGAAGTCCTTGGTGGTGATGCCGCTGCGGTGGATGGTCTCCAGCATCTCCACCACCTCCTGGTTGGCGCCGCCGTGCAGCGGGCCCCACAAGGCGGAGATGCCGGCCGAGACGGACGCGTAGAGGCTGGCGCGGCTGGAGCCCACCAGACGCACGGTGGAAGCCGAGCAGTTCTGCTCGTGATCGGCGTGCAGGATCAGGAGCAGGTCCAGCGCGCGCGCGATGTCGGGGTCCACCTCGTAGTCCTCGGCCGGGACGGCGTACATCATCTTGAGAAAGTTCGAGCAGTAGTCCAGGCGGTTGTCCGGATAGACGAACGGCTGGCCGATGGACTTCTTGTGGGAGAACGCCGCGATGGTGGGCAACTTCGCCAGCAGCCGGAAGATCGACAGATCCAGCCCCGCGCCGGAAGCCTCGGACGGCTTCTGGTAGAACGTCGACAAGGTGCTGACGGCCGAGGACAGCATGGCCATGGGGTGCGCGTCGCGCGGGAAGCCGTCGTAGAAGCGCTTCATGTCCTCGTGGATCAAGGTATGCCGCGTCAGGTTCGTGGTGAAGGTTTCCAGTTCCTTTTTGTTGGGAAGCCGGCCGTAGATCAGCAGGTAGCTGGTCTCGACGAACGTGGACTGCTCGGCCAACTGCTCGATGGGCACGCCGCGGTAGCGCAGGATGCCCTTCTCCCCGTCCAGGAACGTGATCGCGCTGGTGCACGCGCCGGTGTTCAGGTAGCCGTTGTCGAGCGTGATCAGACCCGTCTGGGCGCGCAGCTGCTCGATGTCGATGGCCTTCTCGTTTTCCGTCCCGGTCACCACGGGAAATTCGTACTCCTTGCCGTTGTAGCGCAGGACCGCCTTCTCCGCCGTCGCCTTGTCCGCCGTGATCTCGGCCATAGATGTCTCCTTGTGCGTCCGCCCCCGGACAATGAAACAAATTTTCCGGGACCGCGCGCTGGCCGCGCTCCGTCCAGGCCGAAGGTCCCAGGCGAAAAGGGACACGACGGCCCAGGCGCGCGCGCGGCGCGCGCGGTAAAATAGGGATATGAAACGAATCCTCGCCGCCCTCGTCGTGCTCGCCGTCGTCGCGCCCGTGCGCGCCCAGGATTTCTTCGGCATGACCCCGGACGAGGCCGCGGGCCTGGTGGCCCAGGCCAAGGCCCAGCAACGCGAGGATTATCTGCGCTCGCTGGGCTGGGAGCCAAGCCGCCTGCCCTCCCTCGGCCGCGCGCTGGGCCTGCGCGTGCAGCCCGCCAGCGGTCAGAACTGCATTTATGACGCCGTCTCCGCTCACCTGGGCGCGAATCCGGACGCGAACGTGGAGTTTCCCGCCGTGCTCTACGCCGTCCACGTGGACCTGTCGCGCTACCAGGCCGCCTACAAATCCCAGTTCCCGGGCAAGCCCGTGCCGGACTCCGTGCAGACCGCCTACCTGCCCAACTACGACGTGATCTACCTGGACGACGTCTCCGGCGACTACACGGGCGCCGCCACCATCGACGCCGCGCTGGCCGGGCAATACGCGCGCTTCATCGACGGCACGGTGCGCTCCATCTCCGACTCGTCGCGCATTGACGCCGACGCGGCGGCGGTCCAGGCCTGGTACCAGACGCAGTATCCCGCCGGCACCTCGTCCTGCACCCGCTGATTCGCCGACCTCAGCGCTTGTCGTACTCGTCGTGACGGCTCCACCAAAGGCCGTCCTCGTTGCGCCCCTTCGGGGCGCGGTCCAGCCACTGGTACATCCCCCACAGGCCGTCCAGTCCGCGCGCGTACGTGGAGTAGGCGTGGTAGACGACGCCGCCCTCTTTCACGAACGAGCTCATGCCCGGTAATTCCCGCAGGTAGGTGGCCGCGTCGGTCCCGCACATGGCGGCGAACTTCTTGGGCCCCTCGGGCATCGCGCGGGATACGTCCGCGGACATCGGGGACATGCGCCGGTAGTTGTATTCGACTCCCTCCACGCTCTGCTGGCGCTCGGTGAACCCGACGCTGTAGTCGGCGTTGAAGGCGCTCCCGTGCGAGGACGCCCACGGGAAGGTCCAGCCCATCCGCTTCTTGTACGCCTTGATCTTGGCCAGCGGCGCGCGCGAGACGGCGCACAGCATCACGTCGTGGTTGGCCAGGTGGACGGCGAAGCCGTTGAAGCCGTCGGCGATCGCCGAGCAGGACGGGCAACCGGCCGCGTAGTCGGGCCCGAACATGAAGTGATACACCAGCAGTTGCGAGCGTCCCTGGAAGAGGTCCTCAAGCGCGGCGCTCCCCTTCTCGGTCGCGAACTCGTATTTCTTCTCGACGCGGACCCACGGCAGTTCCTGCCGCTTGTGCGCCAACTCGTCGCCGCGCCGCGTGTGCGCCTTCTCTTCTTTTAAGAGCCGCAGCCGCGCCTTCAACCACTCATCGCGCGTCCCGACCGCGTGCTTCGTCGACGCTTTCGTTTTCATGATCTCCTCCGCTCAGCAGCCCTTCGCGTCTTTCGGCAGGAAGAAGGCGATCGCTTCGCCCGTCTCCAGCAGGCTCTTCAGGCTGCTGATCACCGCCGGCCAGCCGTTGTTGATGCCCTGGAACGAACCCGGGTCCGCGACGATGTCCTCGGGCAGGAGGTTTTCATGGATCAGGCGCAGCTTCACCTGGTCGCCCATGGGCGTGAGCTCGTAGGTCACGCGCGAGAGCCCGTCGCGCTTGGCCGCTTTCTGCGGCGTGTCGATCCCCTTCCAGGTGTAGGTGAGCTTCTTGTATTTCTCGCAGGCCAGCACCTCGCCGGCGTGGTCGCCCTTCTGCTCCATGCCCTGGGGCGGGACGATGCGGATGCGCCCGCCGACTTTCTGTTCAACTTCGACGCGGAAGCCGAACCAGTACTGCTCGCTGAAGTCGCCGTTGGTGAGGGCCTCCCACAGCTTCTCGGGCGTGGTGCGGATGAACGCGGCGTACACGAACGTCTCCGTCTTCGTCGTCGTGGTCATATCAGTCCTCCAATTGCGACTTCAGGTTCCGCAAAGCGTCCAGACGCCCCGCCTCGAAAGGCCGGATCCACCGCCGCGCGATGTCGTGGATCGGCATGGCGTTGAGATAGTGCAGACGCTCGCGGCCGACGCGCCGCGTCTCCACCAGCCCCGCCTCCTCCAGTTGATCGAGGTGCTTGGTCACCGCCTGCCGGCTCATGTTCATGCCTTCGCACAGCCGGTTGAGCGTAAGCCCGCCCTTCACGCGGAGCCGGTCCAGCAGGCGGCGTCGACCCGAGTCGGCCAAGGCCTTGAAGACCAGATCCGCGGCGCCCGCGACGGCCAGCTTCTCCATGGTCTTATTATATGCAACCATATAGTTGCTTGTCAAGGCCAAAACGGCGGCCCCGGCGTCGAACGCCGGGGCCGCGCCAGGAACGATTTACTTCGCGTTCGCGAACGCTTTATTATGACGCGCGGCCATCTGCTCTGGCGCAAGATCTTCCATGTGCGTGGCCACCCACCAACGGTGCCCGAACGGATCCAGCAGCGAGCCCGCGCGGTCGCCCCAGAACATGTCCTGCACCGGCATCTCGATCTTTGCGCCCGCGGCCTGGGCGGCCTTCACGACGGCGTCCACCTCGGGCGTGAAATGAAACAGGAACTGGCCCTGCGTGCCGGCCTCGGCCAGCGGCCCCATCTGCGGGCAGTGGTCGGCGATCATCGCGATGGAATCGCCGATGCGGATCTGCGCGTGCATGATCGTGCCGTCGGCGTTGGGCACACGCATCAATTCCACGGCACCGAACGCTTTCTTGTAGAACTCAATGGCCTTGGCCGCGCCCTTGACGATCAAGTGCGGGGTCAGCGAGCGATGCCCGGCGGGAACCGGATTAACTTTCTTGGTCATGATTTCTCCTGGAGCGCCCGAGGTTTCTCCTGGCCTCAATTCTATCACTGCAGACGTCGCTGAAGGACTATCTAAACTCCCTGCGCGCTCACCCGCGCTTACGACTGAACTATTCGAAACGTTGCCGGAAACGCTTTCCCAGGGCGAAGATGAATACTCCCCCCGTGGCGACGCGTCCCAGCTCCTCGTAGCCGAGCTTCAAATAAAAACCGAGCGGGCGCTCTCCGCAGAAGACGTGAGCGCCGCGGGCCCCGCCGGCGGCCGCGTCCCGCTCGAAGCGCTCCATGAGCGCCCGGCCGACGCCGCCCCGATGTCCCGCGCGCACGTTCACGTGAAGATGGGCGGGATAGCGCCACAGCAGCCGCGCCAGCAGGCTTTTTGGAAAGCGCAGGTTCGCGCCCAGTACCGGACGCGGACCGGCCAGGCCGCTTAAAAAAAGAAATGACGCCGTCGAAGCGCAGCCCGTCAGGTATCCGACGACGTCGCATTCCTCACGCGCGACGTAGGCCCAGCGGGGCGCCCAACGGCGGTAGGGATCGATCCACGACCGCCCGAAGGCGGCGCGGCGCTCCTCGGCGACGGGCCGCGCGGAGGTCTCGACGCAGATCGCGCGCATCCGCTCCCAATCCGCCTCGGACGACGCCCGCTCGATCGACGCCACGGCGCGATTATGCTTTAAGTTCGCATACTCGCGCATCCCCGGTATTTATTGGGCGACGATCAGGCGTCCGGTCAGCCGCCGCCACGCGCGCGTCAGCCGCGCGCGCGGCCCGGCCGGACGCGGGGCGCCCGCGCGTTCGATGGCCGCGTCGGACAACGGGATGGAGCGCGGGCGGACCTTCCAGCCCAGCCAGCCGCGCACGCGGTCCAGCCGGCCCAGCCCGATGAACGTCTTGGCCGCCGGCCCTTCCAGGACCGAGCCCAGCGCGATGTCGCCCGCGGAGCCGCCGAGTAAAACCGCCTCGACGCGCAAGCCCGCGCCCTTGGCGGCGTCCAGCAGGCGCGCCGCCGGCGCCTGGCCGCGCGCCAGCGTCTTCAGCGCCCGCCGCCACTGCGCGGCGATCTCCGGCGGCAGGGGCTTGCGCTCCAGAAGCTCCGCGAGCGTCGGCGTCCAGGCGTCCGGCGCCGCCCCGGTCGGCCGCTCCAGCGTCAGCCGCACGCGCTGGCGCGCGGCGTCATCAATGGGGATCGCCGCGCCGAAGCGTCCGTCCGGCGGCGGCGCCGACGCGTCGACGAAGATCAACCCGGTGTTCTCCTTGCGCAGCGCCAGCGGTCCCCAAAAATCGACGCGGCCCGCGGTCAGCACGCGCACGCGCTCGATGCCGGGCGCGCGCGCCAATTCCCTCAGCACCGCCAGCTTGCGCACCCAATAGCGCAGGCCCAGGTCCAGAAGGCTGCGGCCCGTGATCATCGCCGGGGAAACGGGGAGCTCCACGATCATCACCGCCGCGGCACCCATCGGCGAGCCGGTCGCGTGCCAGCCGAGCCAGGCCTTGAACATCTCCCAGGCCACCGCGACGCCCACATGCGCGGCGCGCGCGACCGGTCCCAACTGGACGGTCACGCGCAGGGGCTTGGACATCAGATAGAGACGGCGGCCGGGAGCCGACAGGCCGGAGGTGTGGGACGCGGCGGGCGGCGCCGCGACGGAGTCCGCGGGTGCCGCGGCCCCTCCGGCAAGAGCGCGGCGCATCAACTCCTCGCCCGCCTCGCGCGCGGCGCCCGCGTCGATGGAGCCCAGGTCCAGCTTGGAAAAGTCCGCGACCGCGGCGCGCAGGACCGTCGCGCGCGCGGCCGGGCTTGACGCCGGTTCCGCCGCCGCGGCCGAGGCCGCGAGGGACGCCGG